>NZ_KV831334.1:79149-135291 GCF_001837075.1 Staphylococcus sp. HMSC063F05 | reverse complement strand
ACGTTGACATATTGTCATTCAGTTTTCAATGTTCTTTAACACTTACAATACATTATTGTAACAAACAGAATTTATTAAGTCAAGAATTAATTTGTATTTCATTTCTTGTCATTTCTTAATTAATTCAACAAATAACATTTTATAATGTAATGATTTTAATTTCAATAGTCAAAATTACACTTTATTAACTAAATTTTAAAGTTCTTAACTTTTTCTTTTCAATTAATTAATCTGCTTTTGACGACTTTTATATAGTATCAAGATATAAACGTAACGTCAATATTTATTATCGATTTTTTAAGTTAAAATTTACTTAATGAGTGAATATATATCTACATATAGTACATTATATTTATATAGTGTAAATACTTTCGTTTTGTACATCTGCAAAACGAAGTCATATGTAAAAAGAAAGAGGCTGTACAAATTATTACAGCCCCTACTACTTATATACGATTATTTATATGAAATTGCTAAACAGTCATACTATTTCATCATTACTTTATCTCAATAAAACTTCATAAGAGTATCAATAATGACTAAATTTTTATTTTGCTTCTATTCTACGACCTTACTTTCTTCAATTTCCTTCTTCTTTACATTCTTTACATACTCCATATATTTCCATCCGATGATGAGTAACATCAAAATCTGTTACATGTTGAGCTAATTGCTCTACTTCATCTAATTGTGGATAATGGAAGTCAACGATTTTACCACATTTTTCACATATAATATGGTAGTGATTATGTGTATTAAAATCAAACCTACTAGATGAATCACCATATGTTAACTCTTTGACTATACCAATATCTTTAAAAACTCTTAGATTATTATAGATAGTAGCAACACTTATATTAGGAAATTTAGGTGAAAGTGCTTGATATATTTCATCTGCTGTTGGATGTGAATGTGAAGATATAAGATAACGCATAATTGCTTGTCTTTGGGGTGTAATGCGAACGCCCGCTTTTCTTAATGAAGCAATTGACTCTTCAAGTTCATGATCAATAGATTCAAGTTCCGCACTCACTTATTTCACCATCTTTCTAAATAATAATTATTATTACTTAATATTAATATAACTGTTGCTATAAATAAATGTCAATAAATACTTGCTGTTTTCAATTAGTAACCATAATCTAAGTCTACTTTATTCTCAATTACATCATAATTATTGAGAAAATGCTCAAGATTCTTTTTGAAAATGTCCGTAGCTTCTCTATTATTATTAGAATCATTACCTGTAATATGAGCAGTTATGGTCACATTATCTAAATCATATAAAGGATTGTCCTTACTAAGTGGTTCTTTTTCAAAAACATCTAAATAAGCATGTCTGATTAATCGATCTTTGAGTACATTGATGAGCACTTCCTCATCAACAATTGTTCCTCTTCCTACATTTATAAATAAGGCATTATTGTCCATTTGTATGAAATCTTTTCTTTTTAATAAGTAAATTGTTTCTTCTGTTTCAGGTAATGCATTAACAATAATATTTGCCTTTTCAATAACATCATCTAACTCTTCAATTGTATAAACTTCATCAAATTGTTCAACATTTTTTCCTGACTTACTAACCCCTATTACTTTCATTCCAAAAGCTTTGGCTAAATAAGCAGCCTTTTGTGCAATCGCACCAGTTCCCAAGAATAATAAAGTCTCTTCGTTTAATCTTTTACCAGTAATTCTGGAGTCATAATTTTTTTCTAATTGATTTCTATAGGAAGTTTTCATCTTTTTATAATCAAGCAAAATGAATGTCATTATATATTCAGACACTTGTTTAGCTTGTATACCTTTACCATTTGTTAGAATGATATCTCGCTCTTTAATATAATTTAACGGTAAATTATTTACACCTGTTGCAAACCATCCAATCCATTTAAGGTTGATACAATGTTCAATAAAGGTACGATCTATTTTGCCATCATAACCTATTAAAATGTCCATAGTTTTTCTATCATTAATAGGGATATTTATAGCTTTGTCATAAAATTTAAATTCTTCGTTTGGAAATTGTTTTCTTAATTCATTTTCTATTTCATTTAATCTATTTAAGCTAACAATTTTCAAAATTAACCCTCCAGAATATTTTTTATTGTTTCAATTTGTGTTTTTACCTTTACCTTTTCAATCACATCAATAATGTTACCATTTTCATCGAGAATAAATGTTGTTCTTACAATCCCCATATTCTCCTTGCCAAATGATTTTTTCAATTGGTAAACCCCAACTTTATTAGCAAGTTGATAATCTTTATCTACGAGTAAGTCAAAATTCAATTGGTGTTTTTTTATAAAATTTTGATGTTTCTTTTTAGAATCTGCGCTTATGCCATATATATCTACATCAAGTTGATTAAAATCTTCAATGTGATCTCTAAATTCACAAGCTTCAGTAGTACACGTTGGTGTATTATCTCTTGGATAAAAATAAAGAATCGTTTTACGACCTTTAATTGTTTCATTTGAAATAAAATTGCCATCTTGATTTTCTAAAGAAAAAGAGGGAAATTGTTCACCTTTACTAATCATATACTCACCTATTTCTTAAATGTGTTGATTTTATGATACGATATTAATTGAAAATATTAAATAAAAAGAGGTTGATAGATATGAAATTTACTGAAAGCGAACGTCTTCAGCAACTTTCTAATGAATATATTTTGGGAGGTGTGAATTCACCTTCAAGGTCGTATAAAGCAGTAGGTGGTGGGGCACCAGTAGTAATGAAAGAAGGTCATGGCGCTTACTTATATGATGTAGATGGTAATAAATATATCGACTATCTACAAGCTTATGGTCCAATAATAACTGGTCATGCACACCCACATATCACCGAAGCTATCCAAGATCAAGCAGCAAAAGGCGTACTTTATGGTACCCCTACTGAATTAGAAATAAATTTCTCAAAAAAACTTAGAGAAGCAGTTCCTTCTTTAGAAAAGATTCGTTTCGTGAACTCTGGTACTGAAGCAGTTATGACAACAATTAGAGTTGCTCGTGCTTATACTAAAAGAAACAAAATCATTAAGTTTGCAGGCTCTTATCATGGTCATTCTGATTTAGTTTTAGTGGCAGCTGGAAGTGGACCTTCTCAACTTGGTTCTCCAGATTCTGCTGGTGTCCCCCAAAGTGTTGCACAAGAGGTTATTACAGTACCGTTTAATGATATAGAATCATATAGAGAAGCTATTGATTATTGGAAAGACGACATTGCTGCAGTATTAGTAGAGCCGATTGTGGGTAATTTTGGGATGGTCATGCCACAACCAGGTTTCTTAGAAGAAGTAAATAAAATTTCTCATGATAATGGAACATTAGTTATCTATGATGAAGTTATCACTGCTTTTCGTTTCCATTATGGTGCAGCTCAAGATTTATTAGGTGTTAAACCAGACCTCACTGCTTTTGGTAAGATTGTTGGCGGTGGTTTACCAATTGGAGGCTATGGTGGTCGACAAGATATTATGGAGCACGTTGCACCATTAGGTCCAGCTTATCAAGCAGGAACAATGGCCGGTAACCCGTTATCTATGAGAGCAGGTATTGCTTTATTAGAGGTACTTGAACAAGAAGGTGTTTATGATAAACTTGATCAATTAGGTCGTCGTCTTGAAGAAGGGTTACAAAAATTAATAGATAAGCATCATATTACAGCAACAATAAATCGAATCTATGGCTCACTGACATTGTATTTCACAAATGAAAAAGTTACACATTATGAACAAGTTGAAAACTCTGATGGAGATGCTTTCGCTCAATTCTTTAAATTAATGTTGAACCAAGGCATTAATCTCGCGCCTTCTAAATTTGAAGCATGGTTCTTAACTACAGAACATACTGAAGAAGATATCGATCGCACACTAGAAGCAGCTGATTATGCATTTAGTAAAATGAAATAACCTACAGTATGAGAACTTGACACATTAACTATGTGTTCAAGTTCTTTTTATGTTCAATTATGGATTAACTGTTGAAAATTTAATGGAAATTTACGTTTTCACTTTTCCAAAGCAAAATTTATTATAGTTCATAAAATTTAATAGCTTTTAAAGTACAAAATAAAACTATTTGCTTAATTTCTTAACATTTTGCATCTAAAAACCAAATTGCGTATAGATAAACTTGATTATTTAAGTTCAGGGGTGTATAACAATAATGAATGAGAGTATTATTTTTACTCAAAATAATTAAAAGGAGCATTTAATTTGAGACTTGGAGCTCGGATTTTCAAAACTGGTATAGCCATTATCTTAGCTATGTCTATCGCTTCTTTACTTCCTGATAATATTGGTCTAAAAACGTTAGCAGGTGTCAGTGCAGTAGTTGCCATGCAACCGAGTGTTTATCGCTCAATCAAAACTGTTTCTGAACAAGCTATTGGTAATGTGATTGGTGCATTACTTGCAGTAACAATGGTAACGATATTCAGTAATAATTTCATTATCATGGGCGTTACCGTTATTTTACTCATTGCAATTTTGTTCCAATTTAATCTTGCCCATGTAGCAACACTTGCAAGCGTAACTGCACTTATAATTATGGGGCAACACACTGGTTCTTTCTATGTTGCCGCATTTTTTAGATTTGTACTAGTGATGATTGGTGTATTGAGTTCTTCTGTTGTCAATCTAATTTTTTTACCTCCTAAGTTTGAAACAAAAATTTATTATAATTCTATGAATATTTCTTCTGATATATTTGTTTGGTTTAAACTTGTACTCAATGACACATCAGAATTTCATAATATTAAACAGGATGGTGATCAACTAAACTCACGCATCAATAAATTAGAAAAGATTTTCGACTATTACAATGAAGAAAGACCATTAACAAAAAAACATATTTATCAACAGAATAGAAAAAAAATACTATTTAGAGAAGTAGTTAGAACGACCAGACAAGCATATGAAGTGCTAAAACGAATGTCACGATATCAAAATGATTTATATCAACTAAATAATCAATTACTTTTACAAATCAAATTAGAACTTGATTCATTAGTTACTTTACATGAACAAATATTTAAGAGTCTATCAAAAAAAGCTAGATATGATGTCACTCAATTAGATTATGAAGTTGACAATCCTCAGAAGAAAAACTTGATGGATGCTTTTCAGCAAGAATTAATTAAAAACCCACATCAGACGCAATATTCTTATAGCAATATGATGCAAATTATTGCTGAAATTGAAGAATACAGATATCAACTTGAACACTTAGATAGAATCCGTTTAAGTTTCTTTACCTATCACCGTTC
This sequence comes from Staphylococcus sp. HMSC063F05, assembly GCF_001837075.1. Lineage (NCBI taxonomy): Bacteria > Bacillati > Bacillota > Bacilli > Caryophanales > Staphylococcaceae > Staphylococcus > Staphylococcus sp. HMSC063F05. The sequence goes on along the minus strand of NZ_KV831334.1, from coordinate 130,023 downwards.
TGATACTGATATAGACATTTCAGATGAGGACTTTGACTTATAATAAAACGGTAAATCAGAATTTTATTGGATTAATCAGTGAAATTCTCCTAGTTAGCAGTTTTGATTATAGGTAAAATAGTTCTTATTTTTAATAACTGCCAACAGTACAAAAATGCCTGAGACAATAACAGTCTCAGGCATTTTCAATGTTATAAGTGCTTTATAAATTTTGAATACTATAAAGATGCTCATAAGCACCGCGTTTATTAATTAATTGTTGGTGTGTGCCAGTCTCAACAATTCGTCCATTTTCCATTACAACTATTCTATCTGCATGAGTAATGGTAGATAGACGATGTGCAACAATTAATGTTGTTCTATCCTTACTTAAAACATCAAGTGCTTCTTGAATAATAGCTTCACTCTCTAAATCCAATGCACTTGTTGCTTCATCTAATATTAAAACAGGAGGATTATTTAAAAAGATACGTGCAATTGACAACCTTTGTTTTTGTCCACCAGATAATTTAACTCCTCGTTCTCCTACTTCAGTATCATATCCATTCGGTAAATTTGAAATAAAATCATGGGCATTCGCCATTTTTGCAGCTTCTACGACTTCATCATCAGTCGCATCAGGCCTACCCAACAAAATATTCTCCTTAACCGTATCAGAAAAAAGAATATTATCTTGTTGTACTAAGCCTATTTGATTCCTTAAACTACCAGTTAGGAAATCTTTAACATTATGATGATCGATAAGTATTTCACCTTGAGTAACATCATAAAATCTTGGTATAAGATTAATCAAAGTAGATTTTCCACCACCACTCATACCTACAAATGCTACAGTTTCGCCTTTGTTAATTGTTAAATTAATATCGTGTAATACTTCTTTTTCATTTTCATTATATTTGAAACTCACATGTTTTAAATCAATTTGACCCTTACTGATTTTAATTGGCTTTGCTCCAATGCCATTTTTGATGTCGTAATCCTCATCCATTAACTGAAATACTCTGTCCATAGATGCAAAACTTTGTGTAAGTGTAGTAAATGAAGATACTAGTCTTCTAAGTGGTCCAAATAATTGTTCTAGATAACCGACAAATGCTGCTAGAGTTCCGACAGTAATCGATCCTGTAATTGCCAAATATGAACCCACGCCAATCACAATTATTGGGCCTAAATCTGTAACAGTATTAATAGCAGCAAAAGAATATGCGTTCCATCTTGTATGTTGGAAGGCTCGTTGTAAAAAATTCTTGTTATGGTTATCAAAATTTTTAGCTTCATTGTCTTCAATAGCAAAACTTTTAATAACAGACATTCCTTGAACCCGCTCATGTAAGAAACCTTGTACTTCTGCTAGAGCTTGTGAGCGCACACGTGTAAGTTTTCGTAATCTTCCAAAGAAAAAATAAACAGTTAAAATATAAAATGGAAAAATAAAAATTGCAGCAAACGTCAATTTTACATCAAGGAAGAACATAATAGAAAGTGCGATAATAATCGTTATACAGTCAAGCCAGATATTCATCAATCCAGTAAGAATAAAGTCTTTTGTTTGTTCGACATCATTAATCACTCTTGAAATGACTTGACCGACTTGATTATTTGCATAAAAGCGAACACTTAGTGCTTGCAAGTGATTATACAATTGTTTACGAATATCATATAGTATTTTATTACTTGTCCATTGAGCTAAATATTGTCTAATAAACTCAATCGGCGGGCGAACAATTAAGAAAATAAATAATGCAATTCCTATTGCTACACCAAGGTGACTAAATTTTTCTTGATTTGTAAGCGAATGATTATTAATCACGCCATCTATAGCATATTTAATCAATAAAGGTATGAGCATGGGAATACCGAATTTAATAATCCCTACTATAATTGTTGCAATAATACGATATCTATAAGGTTTTACAAACTTTAAATATCGTTTTATCATGCGCCTTCCCTCCTAATAATTTGAAAATGAAGAGAGGTTGGCACATTGCATTTGTATACACTTTAAAAATAAAAGATACAAATGTTAATGTCTCAACCTCTAATACACGAAGACACTCTATTAGATATTAAGTTAGAAAGATGAACTAACAAATTACCGTTGTTGTTACACTTCATTTATGAATTTTTATAGATTACTTTTACAATATAAAATATTTTATTCTTATTTACATCTATTTTGCTTAATAATCTCTAATTTTTTTATAACGTTCTTTCCATACCTTTATAAAGTCAGGAGCAAAAGGCCCCTTTTTTTGTTCTATCCATTGTTGTAAAATATCAACATTTCTTCTTAAAATAATATCGATATCGTGTGGATAATTCATTTGGTTCATATGTTGCTCGTACTCATCTTCATCAAGTAAATGATATTTTCCGTTCGGATAAACTTTGATATCTAAATCATAATCAATATATTTTAACGCTTCTTCGTCACATGCAAAAGGCGAAGATAAATTACAATAATAATAAATACCATCTTCTCTAAACATACAAATAACATTAAACCAATATTCAGAATGAAAGTACACAATTGCTGGTTCTCGAGTAATCCATGTACGCCCATCACTTTCAGTTACTAAAGTGTGATCATTACCACCAATAATCACATGTTCCGTTCCCTTTAAAATTGTGGTTTCTGACCAGACACGATGAATATTACCATCATGTTTATAACTTTGAATCTTAATGTTTTCTCCTTCTTTAGGTATGGATTCCTTTACCATACTCCACACCACCTTTATCGTATTTAACCATTTAGATTATATCATATTTTAATATGCTTGATTAACCTATCATTTATAAGTGGCATTTGAGATTGATGTTTATAAATTAACCTTCAATAAACTTATATATTTTATCCATTGGTACGGGAAATGTATACTGCTCCCTATCATCTAAATTAAACCACGTCATTTGTTTAGGTAAATCATTTTCCTTTATATTAAGAGGTGCTGTAACATTGTATACTTTAATTTCCCATGTAAGATGGGTAAATTGATGCTTTAATTTAAATACTGGTTCGTTAATTGTTTCGATACTTTTTCCTAAATCATCAGATATCACATCGTTTGCATTTGTTTGTTCTCTCATTGGAAATTGCCACATACCATTAAGAAGTTTTTCTTTACGCTTTTCAAGTAAATATTGACCATTATCATTACGAATAAGAAAAACTTTTTGCTCAATGGTTTTCTTATTTAAACTTTTGGTTTTTACTGGTAATTCTTGTGTAGTCCCCATATGAAATGCCTCACAGTGTTCTTGAATAGGACAAAACAAACACAATGGTGATTTTGGCGTACATACTAACGCCCCTAGCTCCATCATTGCTTGATTAAATGTTCCCGCATCCTTCAACACATACGGGTGTAATTCTTGTTCGAATGCTTTTCGAGTGGACTGTAACTTTATATCACGATAGTCATTGTTTAATCGTGACCATACTCTAAAAACATTACCATCGACAGTTGCTAAAGGATGATTGAAAGCTATACTCATGACCGCCGCCTGAGTATATGGACCCACACCTTTTAACTTTTTAAATGATTCAGGATCGTATGGTACCTCACCATCATAATTATTATTAACTTCTTTTACGGCAGTATGGAAATTACGCGCTCTGCTATAATAGCCCAACCCTTCCCAATACTTCAGCACTTCATCTTCATTAGCTTCGCTCAACGACTGTATTGTAGGGAACCTATGTATAAATCTATAGTAGTAATCGATAACAGTGTTTACTTGCGTCTGTTGTAACATCACTTCACTTAGCCATATATAATAAGGATTAGTCGTTTCTCTCCAAGGCATATCTCTTTGATTTTTATGAAACCAATCTTCAATATCTTTTTTAAAAGAATTTTCTAGATACATAAAACCTTTCCTCTCTATTAGCTTCATAAGAATGTATTGTTAAAAGCATTCTTAAGTTCAACTTTAACATGACTCTATAATACATTACTTTGTATATGTTTATTTAAAGTAAGTTAATTTTGTTATTTCAACTTTTAGATTATAATATATATTAAATAAAGATGAAAAGAGTGAGCATTTATGGACACAGCCACACATATCGTTATGGGTGTGGGTCTTACAGCTTTAGCAACGCAAGATCCAGTTATGGCAGAATCATTTGCTGCTACTGCGACGACTTTAATCGCAGGTTCTTTAATACCAGACGGTGATACTGTATTGAAATTAAAGGATAATGCGACATATATTTCACATCACAGAGGAATCACACATTCATTACCTTTTACAATATTATGGCCTATATTAATTACATTTTTTATATTTGTAATATTTAGCCAAACGAATCCTTTACATGTATGGTTATGGGCACAACTAGCAGTGTTTTTACATGTCTTTGTAGATATTTTTAATTCTTATGGTACACAAGCATTACGTCCCATAACTAACAAATGGATTCAATTAAGCGTGATTAATACCTTTGATCCGATAATATTCATTATTTTAAGTACCGGTGTCTTATTGTGGATATTAGGTATTCACCCGTATATTGTTTTCTTTCCAATTATATTAATTCTCATAGGCTATTATATTGTAAGATTTAAGATGCAAGCAGCAATTAGAAAACAAGCACTCCAAAAAATTGAGCAATCGCATACACCAGTAAAAGTATTCGTAGCTCCAACAATAAAATTTCATGTATGGCGGGTCGCAATACAAACAGATAAGCATGATTATGTTGGTGTTTCCAAATGGAAAAATGTAGATTTCACTGATAAAGTTAAACGCCAGTCTATGACTCCTGATTCGATATTATGGAAAGTTAAAGGTAATAAAGATATATATACATTTTTAAACTTTTCTTCAATTTACCGTTGGCAAACTACACCATTAGATGATGGCACAACAGAAATTCGACTTATGGATTTACGATACTTAAATAAAGGTCGTTATTCTTTTGTAGCTATTGCACATTTAACACTTGAAAATGAAATTGATCACTCTTATATTGGGTGGGTATTTAGCGAAGATAAATTACAACGTAAATTATTTTCATAATATATTTGATTGTTACAAAATTCATATTAACTACGATGCTAACATTGGAGAAAACTTGATATAAAAGAATTTCAGTTTAGCCATCGACCGCCTATAAATTAAGAATGCCTCAGACTTTGATTGATGTCTGAGGCATTCTTAATTTAATAAAAGATTGTACTATTGTAATAACTTTATTGAACTATTTACTTATCTAATTTTACGTTTAAACATTCCTTTTCTTTATTCTTTTTTGAATAATTCTTTTGGTTAGATTGGTTTTGATATTTATCAAATGCTATGTGACGCACAAGCGCATAATTAATCACACAGATGATTCCAATTAAAATAATAATATATAAATGATAAGGTAAATTGCTCATGCTGATTGTACCAAATACTATAGCTTGCGAACTACCATTTACGAAATAATACAGAGGATTTAACATCATAATATGATTAACCACATTTAAATTTGTATTAGGGATGTATGTAATTGGAACCATAAAGAAGCTGATAGCACTTACTATAATAAATATCAGTTTTACATGTTTAATTGCATAACTCAGCAAGCCCAATATTATCGAAGTCACACTGATAAAAATTGCTAAAATTACTAAATAATATAAAAATGAAAGTATTGATGCTTCAAAATTCACAGGCTTAAGAATAATAATAACTATCCCCAGAATAAGTATTGTTATTAAACCTAACATCGCTATAACTATAGTAGGTGTAACTGCAGATATATGAAATGACTTCATGACAACGAAATCTCTGATATAGTACTTATAAGCTATATAAATAGATTGTATAATAATGCTGAATATGATGAATGATGAAATTCTGAATAACCAACGCACTTGAACAATATCGGTAGTATGGTTGAAATTAAAAAATCCCTCTAATGCTAGAATAATTACTAGTCCTATAATTAGGCTAATTGCAAACCACTTCCATGTTTGCTTAAGCCTTTGAGTACAAAAACTAAAAAGATGTGGTAAGTTTTTAATATATACAATTAAATTATCTATCATTTTCACACCTACAATTCAATATAAATCCATTTTTCTTCTTTCATATCAGCGATAAAATAACCGCTTCCACTTTTTGTAATCCATACATCTTTCGTGATATTAAATGTTTTTTTCAATTCCGTTTTATTTGTCATTGGAATAACAAATCCAGACAGTTTATCATTATCACCAAATATCATTTTTATAGGTTGTTGCGTGATCGGTACAACATACTTTTTATCTTTATCAGGTCTAAGCGTTTCTGTTACTTTATCATGTTTTTGATGTAAGTGACTGTTAAAGTACTCTACGTAAGTACTATAATTTGATTTTATATAAGGTGACAATTTCTTAAAAGTATGAGATTCGTATAACCCAGCTGGATTGAAATAAAACACTTGATTTTTACTAACACTATATCTCCTTTGATTCATTTCGACCCGATATCTTTTGTTATTTTCTCCAGTAATTGTAATTAAACTATACTTAGGTACTTTTAAATCTTTAGACCCGTTTAAAGTAACTGATCCATCTAATGCTAATCCATATGCAAGTTTTTCTTCGTAAGTATCTTTATTCTGATTCTGTATGGATGCTTGGGTATTAATGTTCCCTAGTTTGACCATACCTAAGTTGTTAAAGAAAAGTACGCTCATTAAAACAAGCCCAATCAAAAAGCTGACAAATAAGGTCCAAAATCTCACTAGAAATCTTGGTGGCTTAGCATGATTATAACGTTCTATTCTTTTAAAATTATAAGTCATTTCAGGAATACGAGAGCGATTCTGCTTCCAATCATAATCAAAGTTCTCAATTTCCATTTCTGATTTTAAACTAGTACGATCTTTTTCATGTTCTCTAAAAGTTGGTAATACCTGATTTAGAGAACCTTCCTTGCGTATCTGGCCGTGTGATACCCATGTTATGTAGTTACTTGTTTTGCTTATCTTTTCTACATCATTATCAATTAAGACTAGTGTTTTATTAGCTTCAATATAATCTTTTGATAAAACTGTAGCTCTTTCTATAAATGTTTCATCTAAATGTGATAAAACATGATTTAAAATGATAATATCGTTTTTTGAAGAACGTGCAATACTAAGTAAAAGTTGTGCGTATGATTTTTCGCTTAAATTAGAAACCTTTTCTTCTATGTAATCACCTAAATGTGCCCATTGAATAATTTGTTCAACTTTATGCTCAGTTACTTCATAAGGAAAAAGTTGTACGAGTTCGCTCACATATTGGCTCACAGTTAAATTATTAATCTTTCGATCATCAATATCACCGAAATACAAGTTTTTAATTCGGACGACCTTACCTTTATCAGGTTTCACTGAACCACTTAAAATTCTACCAATCAAAGTTTTAGAAGATCCAGGTTCTCCGATTATACCTAATGCTTCACCTTGATATATATGCAAAGAAATATTATTTAGGTTGATGTCCTCAGCATCATAACCTAATGGTCGATACCATTTTTTTGAATTATGATTTCTATAGTAATGTGTTACCTTGAGTAATTTTAAAACTATTGAGCTTCCCATTAATTATACATCCTTCTAAAATTTTAATAATGCTAATGGTAGACCTTCCTCAGGTTCACTACTGTTTATTCTAAATCCCCATGCAAATACACCCTTGAGTCGTTCTACTTTAAAGTACTGTTTACTACCATCATTGAGTTTATAGATTTTTCCAGGTTCAATTTTATTGCGATCCACAAGATAGCTTTCTGCTATAATCACTTTGCTTTGATAAACATCATATTCATTCATAATGCCATTCATCTCTGCTTTACGCATTTTTTCTTTAAATAATTGTATTTCATGTCTTAGTTCTTGCTCGGACATTTCACTCATTTTCTTTTTATTCATTAGATATACCGCTTTCTTCTAATTTAGATTTAATTTTATCATAATTATAGCCTTTTCTCATGAGTGCCTCTATGGTTTTAATAACACTTTTATCACTGTCATATTTTCTACAATTTTTATTATAGACTTTCTCTAAATCACGTTGCAATAAATGGTCTAATGTTTCTTCGTCTTGAGAAAAATCTATTTCATTCATAACTAGTTGAATTGTTTCAAACTTATATCCTTTTTGGAGAAGTGACTGTGTTACTTTTTGCTTTACCTTTGCTTCAGGACCCTTTTTAGACTTCATCACTTTTTCAGCAACTTTGATGACGTCATCTAATGGTTGTTGTTGTTCATATGCTTCGACATATTTTTCAATAATCGTAACTTCAATACCTAATTGATAGAGTTTTTGTCTATATATTTCTGGTCCTTTATCTGTAGTGTGTATCATGGTGTTTTTTAAACTTTCTGCGTAGTCTTCATGATCAATAAATTTTTCCTTATAGCAATAGTCAATGACATCTTGAATAGCATTACTTTGAATATCGTTTTTTTCTAAATACTGTATAACTTCTCTTTCAGTACGTTTCTTATAAGACAAGTATTGAATTGCAAGATTAACACCTCGACGGTAGTGATCATATTCTTGAATATTCTGCATATCTGACGGTTCAAGTATTTGATCTTTTTTTAAGTTAAATTTAACTAATGTATCAATATCTATCCCCATTTCAAATTCTCCATCTAAAAAGAGATTAAAGCGTTCTTTATTCTTTTTTTGTACTTCTATTTTAGTTACCTTTGGCATTTTACTATCCCTACTTCTATATTCAAACGTTTTTCTTACATATATTATGACACATCATTAGATGTTTCATAAAAGACTTTGAATTTTATATCCCTACTTTATGCACTAAAAAAGGAGTAAAACAGATTTCATCCTGTCCTACTCCTTTAAATTTATTTAGCTATCGACTCAATATGTTTTAAAAGATTGATATAATATCATAAATAAATGGTTAATAAAATATTGCTTCTATAAACTAATCCCATTATATTCATTCCATTTTTATTTGTTTAGTCGTTTAATTTCCAAGTTGAGACATAGCTTCTTGATATTGTGATTCACTAATAAAATTTTGTTGTTTCATTTTCTCTAAATTGGTTTTAACTCTATTGATGTAATTATTCGACATATCATTTACATCATACACACTTGGTGCATTTACTTTGCTTGCTAATATAGCACTTTGTAACACACTAATCTGACTCATATTTGAATTGTTTTTATCGACCGTTACACCAAAATAATGATTTGCAGCACCTTCTACAGTATATTGATTATCACCATAATAAATATTATTCATATAGAAACTTAAAATCTGATTTTTACTGTATTGCTTTTCAACTTTACGCGCTACAAACAATTCTTTGATTTTTCTTGTAAAGGATCGTTCATTATCGTAATAATAATTCTTTACAACTTGTTGCGTAATTGTACTTCCACCTTGCACATCTCTATCGCTAATAGTTGAAAACAATGCCCTTGTCGTTCCTTTTATATCAAAGCCATGATGTTTATAGAAACGCTCATCCTCCATTGAAATAAATGCGCCTTTTACATAGTTAGGCATATTTTCGGTAGCAACAAAATCGCTTTTATTTTCAATTGATTTTAAATCATCTACATTTGCTCTTGAAGAAATAAAGTACATGACACCAAAAAATATAATCAATAAAATTAATATAGTGATAATTGCTTTTAAGAAAATTCTTTTACTTTTTTTCTTTTTCGGTGGTTTCCCTATTGGTTGATAATATGTATTGTAATGAGGTCGTTGAGACTCATAACGTTGTTCAATATAATCATCCGTATATTTATCGCTTCTTTTCATGGGTTTTCTCCTTTTCTCAAACTCACCCTTTTAAAGTGAGTTTACCAATTGTTTAACCGTTTAGCTATAGTAAAGTTAAAAAATCAGTCCCAAGGTGTAGCAATAGTTCTAAGACTTAAGTACAGTCAAAAGTACAAATTATTCATTTAAACTCAAGTTGTCATTTCCAAGATATCATTTACCTATCAAAATTCAGTTTTTTATCATTTATTTAATGCCATAAAAAAGACTGTTGAAAAAGTCAAAAACTTTAACAACAGTCTTAATCAATAATTTAAAATCAAAATAATGAGTGCAGATTAGCTCATTATAAATACAATTTATGCTTCTAATTTTTTAACAATTTCTCTATTGAAGTCATCTAAATCATCAGGTACACGACTTGTTACAATGTTGTTGTCTGCCACTACTGATTCATCTACAACATTCGCACCAGCATTTGATAAATCTTTGCGTACGTTAATAACACCCGTGATTGTACGTCCTTTTAAATCGTCAGTATCAACTAATACTAATGGTCCGTGACAAATTGCAAATGTTGGAACATCATTTTTAGTGAAATACTTAGCAAAAGTACCATAGCGACCTTCTTCATCACCACGTAAGTGGTCAGGTGAAAATCCACCAGGAATTAATAATGCATCATAATTTTCTGGTTTAGCATCAGCAATGCTAACATCTACAGTGACTTTCTCACCGTGTTTACCAACAACTTCATGGTTAGCTGTATCACCAATCACTTCTGTTTCAAATCCAGCATTTTCTAATGCTTCTTTAGGACTTGTTAATTCTATATCTTCAAATTCATCTGCTAGAATAATTGCTACTTTTTTTGCCATAATGTGACATCACCTTTCAGTCATCTGTTTTTGAATCTAGATATAATATAGACAAAAAATTAGGGAGTTAAACATCTATTGCTAAATTTTTCAAATTAAAAAAGAGCTAAACTTATTAGTATTATTTACATTGTCATTCTCCAACCCCAACTTGCTTTGTCTGTTGAATTTCTCGCTGAAATTCTCTTTGTTGGGGCCTCAATACTAAAATATATGGAAACTTTTATGTATTAATTATTCAGTGGCTATACGTTAAGAAAGTCTAGGATTGTTATTGATGTCCTAGACTTTCTAAATAATTATTTTGAAACTTGTTTCACTTTTTCTTCCAACTGATCAAGTAAACCAATCCACTCATCAATATCTTCTACACGTACCTCATCCGGATTTACATGATCAATGTCTTCAATAAATTTGTTTAATCGTGTTTTAATTTGATCAATCGTTTGCTGTTCACTCATTAAATATTGGAACTCCTTTTTACTTGTATTTACTACGATAATATTATCCTAACAGAATTTGACAAAAAGCGATATAATCATAATAATATTCATTGTACATTTTGCACATAATCAAAACAAAGTAGATGGAAATTTTTTAATTTTAGGAGTAATAAATTATGATAATATCAAACAAATCCCCTATTTCTATCAACAATGATCCATGGGAAGCATATAATGATATTTTAGAACATAACCAATTAACATTAAGTAATATAGAATTTACAACTACAAATTTATGTAATATGCGTTGCAGTCATTGTGCAGTTGGTTACACTTTACAAACTAAAGATCCTGATCCTCTTCCGATGGATATCATCTATCGACGTTTGGACGAGATACCTAACTTAAGAACATTGTCTATTACAGGTGGAGAACCAATGTTTTCCAAAAAATCAATCAAAAACGTCGTTAAGCCTCTACTTAAGTATGCCAAACATCGTGGTATTTATGTTCAAATGAATTCAAATTTAACTTTACCTCAAGACCGGTATTTAGATATTGCAGAATACATAGATGTTATGCATATTTCACATAATTGGGGAACCATTCAAGAGTTTACTGATGTTGGCTTTGGTGCAATGAGAAAACAACCTCCTCTAAAAGCCAAGTTGAAATTATATGAGCAAATGCTTGAAAATTCCAGCACTTTATCAGACCAAGGCATGTTCGTATCGGCAGAAACAATGCTTAATCAAAGCACAGTCCCTTATCTAAGTAAAATACATAACGAAGTGGTAAATGACATGAAATGTAGCCGTCATGAGATTCACCCAATGTATCCATCTGATTTTGCTAGCCAATTAAATGTATTATCTCTTAAAGAAATGAAAGAAGCTATTCATCATTTGTTAGATATACGTGATGAAAACACATGGATGTTGTTTGGTACTCTACCTATCTATCCATGTTTAAATGATGAATATGATCAACATTTATTGCAACGTTTAAGAAAATCGAAGAATGTTACAATGAGAAATGACCCTGATGGTCGTAGCCGTTTGAATGTTAATGTATTTACTGGCGATGTTATTGTGACTGATTTTGGTGATGAAAATGGTACAATATCTAATATACAAAAGGATAAATTGACAGATGTATTCAACCAGTGGTTAAATACTGACCTTGCACAATCTTTAAATTGTCATTGTGCAGAATATCAATGTCTAGGTCCGAATGTTTTAGTTAAAAATATGTATTACCCAAATACTGATTTCAAGAAAAAAGAACAAATCATGCATCAACATCAAATATTTTCATAACAAAATTTTAGTATAAACAAACAGTAACCACCCTATGTTGTTTTCAACATTCATAGGGTGGTTACTGTTTTAATAAAAAGAAAAACTTTATTGTTAAAATTATATTATCTTATTATTTACATTAATTACTAAATTCTTACTTTTCGATATGTCTAACTCTAGATAAATATTCAATTGTATCTATACTTTCTTTACGACGTTCTTTACGTCTAGCAACACGTTGTGGCGCAGTTTCATGGAACCATTTTTCTACAGATGTTTCAGGTTCAACATCAGGTACTGATGTTGGTTTTCCATCACTATCCAATGCTACAAAAGTTAAAAAACTTAAAGCGGCCAAGTGGCGCTCGTTTTTATAAACATCATCAATAACAATTTGAACACATATCTCCATCGAACTTGTTCCTGCATAAGAAACCATTGCTTCATATGATAAAATATCTCCAGTTGTAATAGGTCTTAAAAAGTCAACAGAATCTGTTGATGCAGTAACAACTGGGTTGCCAGCGTGCTTCATAGCAGTAATAGCAGCTATTTCATCAATATTTGCCATTAAAGTTCCACCGAACATTGTGTGATGATGATTGGTATCTTGTGGATATACCTGTCTTGTTTTGATGCATTTAGCATCTGACATTTTTTTGCTTTTTCTATTTGTGTTAGCCATAAATCATAATCTCCCCAATTTATAATATTTAAACAAACTCCCAATTCATTTCAATAATTGATTGTTTATTTCACTTATACTATTTAGCCCAATTTCCATTTTTAAAAACTAATTCTTTTGTTTCATCTTGCAATATCCCATAAATTGTTAAATCAGGACTACCAATCATGAAATCTTCATGAATATTGGAATCATTGAGTCCATTTGCAATTTTTTCTTCTGTAGTCATTTCAGTACCACCTTTGATATTAAAACTATAAGCTGACCCTATAGCTAGGTGGCATGATGCATTTTCATCAAAAAGAGTGTTATAGAATATTGTGCGTCGATTTGATATTGGTGAATCATCGGGCACTAGTGCTACTTCACCTAATCTACAAGCACCTTCATCAGTTGCAATTAAATCTTTAAGTAATTTCTCACCTTTTTCTGCTTTGACATCAATTATCACACCATCTTTAAAAGTCAATGTAAACCCGTCTATAATGTTACCATTAAGATTTAAAGGTAATTTATTGGTTACATATCCATTAACATTGTTTCTATCTGGAGCTGTAAAAACTTCTTCTGTAGGGATATTAGCAATGAAAGGTTGACCGTCCCCATTTACATAACTTGTTGCATCTTCCCATATGTGTCCTTTAGGTAACCCTACTATTAAATCCGTGCCTTCTGATATGTAATGTAAAGCTTGATAGTTTTTCTCTTGTAATCGTTTAGCATGAACACTTAAATCTTTAATGTGTTTTTCCCAATTTTCAATTGGATTTTGTCCATCTACACGAACAATATCAAATACTTCATCAATGAATTTAATATATGCTGATTCAACATCCAACTCTGGATAGACACGACGTGCCCAATCCCTAGTAGGGAACGCAGCCACTACCCATGGAAATTGGTTTTTTTGACTTGCTTCCATATATGGTTTAAATCCTTTTGAGTATACAGTTTGATACGCTTTTAACTTTTGCGCATCTATTCCATTTAATAGCTCTGGATCTTCAGCAATGAGCGCCAAGTTCGCTGCGCCACGATTAACATAATCCAGACGCTCTTCAATATCATATTGTTTGAGTTCTTGTTTTTCAAAGTGTTCAACTGATTCGTTTTCAAATTTTAATCTTTTTAATTTCGGGTCTGTGTAGCTCACTCGAACATCTTCTGCCTCTGCTTTATATGCTTCCTCGACGATTAAATGAGTTAATTCTAACGCTTCAACAGATGAACGTATAAAAACAGGTTGCTGTGGTTGTACATTCATTCCCACTCTTACTAATAATTCTGCATATTGTTTTAACTTATTATGATAATTCGTCATATTAATCCTCCATATCTTGTCTAAGCTGTCCTAAATGGTCAGCAATAGCCGTAACCTCACTAGGCGAGAATGAATCTTTAGACATTACGAATTCATATATTTCGCTTATGTCTTGATGAGGTGTTGATTTAAATTTTTCCGGATTAAGTAATGCTTGATTTACAATATTTAATTTTTGTCTTATATTAGAAATCATTTCTTCATTAGATAATGACATTTAATTCACCTCTTTAGTTCAATATTCTATCAAATTATCATAGTTTGTTAAACTTTGATAGAATTTGAGGTTAAGTACTTTCTTATTGTTTAGATAGTATATAAAATGGGCATATAAATACATAGTTTGGAGTGATACTAATGATACATGTAGCATTTGTATGTCTCGGTAATATATGTCGTTCTCCAATGGCTGAGGCTATCATGAGACAAAGACTACAAGAAAGTGGTATTTCAGATATAAAAGTTCATTCTAGAGGAACAGGACGTTGGAATTTAGGCGAACCTCCACATAACGGAACACAAAAAATTCTACAGAAGTACCATATTCCTTATGATGGTATGGTGAGTGAACTTTTCGAACCTGATGATGATTTTGACTATATTATTGCTATGGACCAAAGTAACGTAGACAATATCAAACAAATCAATCCAAATTTACAAGGACAATTGTTCAAATTGCTAGAATTTAGTAACATGGAAGAGAGTGATGTACCAGATCCATACTACACAAATAATTTTGAAGGTGTTTTCGAGATGGTGCAATCATCTTGTGATAATTTAATAGACTACATCGTAAAAGATGCAAATTTGAAAGAGAGGTAATTCAACTATGGAAAATAAATTAGTACCTGGTATTTTAATTGGTGCCGTAATTGGTGGCGCGGCTGCTCTTGCTGATAAATCTACACGTCATTCTTTAAAACAATCATTCAAAGACATCAAAGAAGGAAATCGTACACGTAAACCTTCAAAAATAAGTAGCATCAAAGATGAAGTAATGTATTGGAAAGATACATTAGATGAAATACGTCGTAATAATCCTGAATTAGAACGTTCTATTAAAGATGCCAAAGAAACTTTTGTAAATCGTAAAAATCAACGCTTAGGTAAATAAACTTTCAAATGCGTAGCATTTTCAGAGAAAGTAGGACATCAATTGGAAAATGTACGCATATAAGTTTATGATATTTAATAACTATGAAGTGGAACGGAATTCATTTTAGATGGATTCTGCTCCACTCTTTTTATCTTTATTGATAATAAACTTTACATTAATTGTTAAATTTTGACTCGCACTTGTTTAATACTTTAACTCATGTTAAAAACTATAAATCAATATTCAAAAACTATTGCCTTTCTATTTAATTTAGGCCAAAATAATCATTGAGTGTTAAAAATACATTACTTTATAAAGGGTATTGGATTTATCATATATAAATAAAACCATTTTTGTTTTACTATACCGCAAATATGGGAATATCAATTTTAAATGTAAAACATAAAAAGCAAAGGAGATTGTTATGTCAAAAAAAGAGAAAACAACTTCTAAATATCTTAATTCAATAGAAGATAAAGAGCATAAAAAGAATAAAAAAATAGAAGTTGACCGTACATATATAGAACCTCAAGAATTCCAATCTAAGAAACCTAAAAAAAAGAATCAAGTATTTTTTGTTTCCCGGCTGAATAAACCAGCCAAATACACCGAAAACTCTAATTTCTTTTCTTACCTGATTTATAGGATAGGTAAAGATGACGCTGCAGGTTTAGCAGCACAGATGACATATCATTTTGTATTAGCACTTTTCCCAATGCTAATTTTTTTACTTACGCTACTTGGTCAATTTATCACGATTGATGCTAATCAGATTAATCAAAAAGTAAGTCAATATGTCCCTGATCAAGAAACAGCTAGCATCGTTGGTGGAATTGTTAAAGATATCTCTGACACTGCCAGCGGAGGTATTTTGTCAGTTGGGTTAATTTTAGCTATTTGGTCAGCATCAAATGGAATGTCCGCTATTATTAACTCATTTAATGTTGCTTATGACGTTGAGGATTCTCGAAACGGTGTAGTAGTTAAATTATTAAGTATTCTATATACACTTGTTTTAGGTGCAGTATTTGTTGTTGCTGTAGTACTTATAACACTAGGTCCAGTCATTAATAAATTTTTATTTGGACCACTAGGTATTGATAATCAAATTGAATGGATTTTTAATTTAGTACGAATTGTTATTCCATTGATTATTATTTTCATCATATTTACTGTACTTTATTCAGTTGCACCTAATGTTAAAACAAAATTACGTTCCGTTATTCCTGGCGCTATTTTCACTTCCATTATTTGGTTACTAGGGTCCTTTGCATTCGGTTACTATATTTCAAACTTTAGTAACTATTCGAAAACGTACGGAAGTTTAGCTGGTATTATCATTTTATTCTTATGGTTGTATATCACAAGCTTTATTATTATTATCGGTGCTGAAATCAATGCAATTATTCACCAAAGAAAAGTCATAGCTGGTCACACACCTGAAGAAGCCGCTATTAAACATGATGATAACAATGAAAATCACTATAACGAAAATACGACTTATGAATACTACGAAGATAGCAAAGATGTAGATATCTCTAATGAAGATGACACTTATAATATCAATCATCAATCTAAAGAAGAACATCACACAAGCGACTGATAATATTGAAAGGCGAAAGTATCGATAGATGTATCGTTACTTTCGCCTTTAATAATTTATTGAATTAAATTATGCTGGAACGCATAGATTACTGCTTGTGTTCGATCTTGAACTTCTAATTTACTCAGTATGTTACTTACATGAGTTTTTACTGTTTTGATGGTGATATGAGAGGCGCTTGCAATCTCTTGGTTAGAGTATCCTTTAGCTATAAGTAATAGGATCTCCATTTCTCTTTCTGTTAACATTTCATAAAGCTCGGCACGTTTTTTCATACGGTTGCGCATTTTTACTAACACTTCTGGTTCAAATACTGATTCACCTTCATACGTTTTACGCACAGCGTCAGCTATATCACTTGCACTTGTTGTCTTTAAAATATAACTATCTACTCCAGAATCAAGTGCACGATAAACTTCTTTATCCTCTATAAAGCTTGTTAACATGACTACTTTAATTTGAGATAAATCTTTTTTAATTTCAGTAGTTGCTTCTACACCATCCATATCGTCCATAAGTAAATCCATTAATATTAAATCTGGTTTTAGCTCATGCGCTTTAGTGATAGCCTCTTTACCAGAAGCACCCTCACCTACTACTTCTATATCTTCTTGAGTTGAAAGATAGCTTGAAATACCGATTCTTACCATTTCATGATCATCAACAAATAAAACTTTAATCGCCACTTGAATTCTCCTCCTTATTCAATGGTGCCTTAACTTCAATTCGTGTACCTGAATCAGGTAAAGATACAATATGAAACGTCGCACCAATTTCTAACGCTCGTTCTCGCATATTTTTCAAACCATAACTTTGTTCAAATTTTTCATCTACATTAAACCCTTTTCCATTATCTTGAATTCTTAGTAAAAGATAATCCTCTTGATTAAATAATTCTACAGTTACTTTTGTACCATTTGAATGTCGCAATGTATTTGAAATAGCTTCTTGTGTAATTCTGAACAAATGATCTTCAATGCCTTTTGGCACTTCAAAATCTTGAATTTCATGCACAACTTTCATTGGTACTTTCTTTTGTAAATCGATGACTAAATCTTTAATTCCTTCACCTAAAGACTTATCTTTTAAACCTATCGGTCTTAAATGTAACAACAAAGCTCTCATTTCAAGTTGTGAGTCTTGAACCATTTTTTCAAGAATTGGTATCTGTTGATTTAAAGGTGGTTCTAATTTCGACTCTTTTATCGCTGATAGCATCATGCTCGCAGCAAATAATTGTTGACTAACAGAATCATGTAATTCCCTAGCAAGTCGTTGTCGCTCATCTTCGATAATCTTTTTGACTTTTACATCATTAATGTTGTAGTTTTCATTAGTTAAATTTTGAGTCTTCATTCTAAGTCGATGTAATTCTTGATTTAATGGAACTAGTGTATGATAAATATCTATCGTTTCTGTATATAATTCGATATTTTGATCATTGATACCTACCGTTTGTCCTTCTATTGATCTTTCTATTTGTGAAATAATCCAATCATTTTGTTGATTAATTTTATAAGCTAAAACAGATCCAACTATAATACATAAAAGAACAATTAATAAATTTAAAAATAGAAAAACAGGTATTCCAAATATTTGTGTATAAAACATCCCCTGAAAAAAGATAATATTTACAAACACTTTATCAATAAATAAAAAAGCAATAAGCATACTATATACTAATATAAGCATTGAGCCTATAGCTCTTATGTAGTGATTCATCTGTAAATCACCTCTACGTCTCCAATGAATGATGAAACGTAAACATTAACAGTATAATTATCATCTTTCGTTTTTTCTTCAATTTGAACATGGTTATTCTCAATCTTATAAGATTTATCGTTCACATAAGCAGTGCCGTAGAAGAGAGTCGCATGTAAATTTATATTATAATTAAGAGGTACAACTACTTGTACTTTACCTAAAATATGACGCACAACTATGGTATTTGTTTCCTTAATATTTGCCGCTTTTGTCATATCTATGTGTATGTCTCCTATACCGTGTTGAATCTGTACGTCTTCCCATTTATATACATACACTGGTGTATGTTGTTCACCAAACCATTTTTGCTTAATAAAAATGGGTGATGTGATGTCTTCATCTGTAGCAATCACTTTTAATGGTCTAAACTTATAAATCAAATAACGTATGATGACTACTATTAAAAATATAAATAGAATAATAATCGTGTACTTATTAGATAAAAGTGTAAAAGCAATTAATAAGGTTCCTATCCAAAAAGATAGTAGTCCTCTTACTTTATGAAAATACACATACCCTACATATACAAGTACACATCCTAATAGGAGTACTAGTAAAAAGCCAATTTTTTCAAAAAATATATAGTAAAAATTGGCAATAATCATTAAAGCAGTAAAAATAATCAACATTTCAGTTGATATATATTTGCGTGTCATATTTCGCCACCTTTCTATGCTACAGCACTCATATGATATATAAAGTGGAATGCTTCTTCAGTAGTTATTTTCATTCTAGATTGTAAATTTATATCCGCTTCAATTCTCGCATAATAAGACTCAGCATCATTTAATTGTGATTTAATCATATCAATATCATTATCATGTATTTCCTCAGCACAATAGATTGCTTGATTGTTTACTAAATCTATATATTTATTTTCTAATGAGAGCGTGAGGGTGTCAATTAACTTCTTTAATTGTAATCTTTTTTCTCTTAAATAATTAATATAAGTATCAATATTTTTAATTTGCTTATCTAATGACATTTTATAGTCATTGATACTTTTTTTAGTAATTCGTTTTATAAATTGTTCTAAATATAAATCTAAAATATTCAATGATATCACCTCGTCACTGATTAAGCTTTATTATAAAACAATTCCGAAACCTAATGAAATAGGCTTCGGAACCATATATGCTTCATACTTTAGTCTGACGAGATATGAAAAAAGTAAATCATAATCTTAATTTCTAATTTGAATTACTAATATTTAATTAATCATCAATCTTAGTTGTAAGTAACGGACCATCTTTAGTAACTATAACCGTGTGTTCAATTTGAGCGACATAACTTTTATCTTTAGTTTCAAAAGCCCATTCATTTTTACCTTCAGTTACAAATGTAGCGTGTGTTGATATGAATGGTTCTACTGCAATGACTTGCCCTTCTTTTAATAATGTTTTATCTTTAGAATCAAAATAATTCATGACATGATTAGGTGCCTCATGAAGTGATTGTCCAACACCATGTCCAGTTAAATTTTTGATCACAGTCAAGTCATTTTGGCGTGCAGTTGCATGAACAGCTTTTCCAATATTACTTAATTTTGTACCTGGTTTCACCTTTTTCATAGCATTTTCAAAAGCCATTGTGGCTACGTCACAAACCTTTTGTTTAAGTGGTTGATCTGATTTCCCTACAACAAATGAAATTCCAGTATCAGCATAGTACCCATTTTTTAAAGCTGATACATCAATATTAACTAGGTCACCTTCACGAATTACTCGTTTACCAGGGATTCCATGCGCGACCTCTTCGTTAACACTAATGCAAGTTTGACCTGGGAAGTTTTCATCGTGAATAGGCGCTGATATCGCCCCGTGCTCTTCAAATAAATCTTTAGCAATTTGATCTAATTCACGGGTAGTCACTCCAGGTTGAGTAGCTTCTTTCATAGTATCTCTGACTTTTGCACAAATGTAACCTATTTCTTTTAACGCTTGTAATTCTTCATCAGTTTTAACAATCATTTTATCCCGTTCCTTTATAAATTATATTACATCTTATTATAGCAAAAATTTTTTGATATACTAAATATGAATGTATAACGATTCGTAATAGTTAAATTAATTTTCAAAGAAAGAGAATTTGTCTAAAGTAAAGTCTTTTCGAATTTCCTTTTCTTAAGAGGAGTCAGTATGATATGAATGATAAATGGTATAGACATATAATTGGAGCGCGAACTATTAAAACTGGTTTGGCTACTTTTTTTACGTCTTTATTTTGTATGTTGTTAAACCTCACTCCAATTTTTGCCATACTTACTGCAATTGTTACAATTGAACCTACTGCTAAAGCATCATTAAAAAAGGGGTATAAAAGGCTGCCAGCAACAGTTATCGGTGCGTTATTTGCTGTTGTCTTTACATATGTCTTCGGTGATCAATCACCGTTAAGTTATGCTTTAAGTGCTACATTTACCATTCTGATATGCACTAAACTTAATTTACAGGTAGGAACAACTGTCGCAGTATTAACTTCCGTTGCAATGATTCCAGGTATACATGAAGCATATGTGTTCAATTTCTTTTCACGATTACTTACAGCTCTTATAGGACTTGTTACGGCTGGATTAGTCAATTTTATCATCTTACCACCTAAGTATTATCATCAACTTGAAGAGCAGTTAGCCCTTAGTGAGAAAAAAATGTATCGTTTATTTTATGAACGCTGTAATGAGTTATTATTAGGAAAATTCAGCTCGGAAAAGACTAGTAAAGAATTATCAAAATTAAACATAATTGCTCAAAAAGTTGAAACATTAATGAGTTATCAAAGAGATGAACTTCATTATCATAAAAATGAGGATAATTGGAAATTATTAAATCGCCTTACAAATCGCGCTTATAATAACCGTTTATTTATTTCACATTTATCTAACATTATTTATTTACCCAAACATACGTCTATTGCTTTTGATGCTAATGAGAAGATAGCATTGATTAATATTAGTAATAGTATTAATGGCATCATTCAAAAAGGAAGCTTTGCACGTCAACAAAAATCTATCGCAACACTAAAGTCTTCTGTTAAACAGATGGATGAGTTTGACCAAAATCAAATGAAAAGTACACTCATATATGAAATTCTACTTATATACAAAATTTTAGATTCACGTTATGCAAAATAATATGACGTTAAAACTAATTACTTTATTACCAATATAAAAATGATTTCGTATGATAAAAAGCCGTAGAACAAAGTTTATCTACGGCTCTTTTGATACATAGAAACAGACGCATAAATCTCTTTAATACATTGAATTTGAATGTTTGGCAAACTATTCGTCTACACCTTCACCTATCGTCACGCTCGTAACAAATCCATGTGTCACTTTATATTGTAATTTAATCATTTTACCATGATAGACATATATACCGTCTTCTGGATATTGTGAATCATTGCTTGTATGTGGAATATGATTCAATCTCTCATTTGGGTATGCATCTTTCATACTTTCAAGTGATAGTGATTGATTATTAATACTGAAACGTACACTTATCGCTGTATGATTGCTTGTAGCTCTAATTTCTTGATCATAAACCTTTTTGTATTCAATATCATTAGTATCATCTTGTTGAATCTGATAACCATTAATATTTAAATGACCATTATCTAGAGAATTAATAAATTGAGGTTGAGTTAAAAATGTTGGATTTTCACCAGCCTCACCTTCTAAAGAAAAGCTTTGAGATTGTTTGGTTTCGTTTGTTTGGTGATGCTTTTCTAAGTAAGTATGTGCTTGTGCGACATGTGAAAACGGAAAGGCTAACGTTAAAGCAGCTAGTGTCAATGACGTCAATTTAAAAATCTTCATATTTTCACTCCTATATTTATTGTATGGTTCAATTACAGTTTAACAATAATTATATGTTTCAAAGTGTTTTTTTCATAGGTAATAGAAAATAGCACCTGAGTGTCTATGTTTCAAGATTAATGAACATTAACGTTTCCTAAATGTATATCAAAAGGGGTACGTATAAATATAGAAGACATTGTTTTTTCATCTCAACACATCCCACTTTCCACATTTTCTTTAGCGTTTTAGAAGGAAATGCCATCACTTTGTTCCTAACCTTTTGTTAATTAACATCGGCATAAGTTATTTACAATTCAGTCATTAACTGCTAATACGTTAAAATGCCCCTAGAACATGCATTGATGTTCTAGAGGCATTAATATAATAAGTCTTTATACAAATAACTAATTATCGTCATGATTTACATTCATTATTAAAAATTAAGTTATATTGAGTTATTTTTTATTTTCTTTTGCACGTTTAATCAGAACTTGCTTAGCAGCTTCTTCCTCTGTATTATCGATCTTCTTAGGCTCAAATAGTATCCCTTTTCTTTCACATGCTTTCTCAAGTAGATAATCAGTTATTTCATGATTTTTTGGTAAAATTGGTCCGTGAAGATAAGAACCTAATAGATTTTTATAGTGTATACCTTCTTTTCGATCGTTATCATTATTACCATAACCATACGTTACTCGGCCTAATGTTCCATACGGATGATATGTTCTACCACCATGATTTTCAAATCCAACAATCGTGCCAAAAGTATCACTCTCTATAATGATATCTCCAGTTAAGCGTTCTTTTTTAGACTCGGTATAGAAGTCAAGAACACCCAATCCTTCTAACTCGGTACCATCAGGAGTAATATACTTATGACCTAAAAATTGATAACCACCGCATATAGTTAACCCAGGCATACCATCTTCAATTGCATCTTTTAACGAAGTTTTAATCTTACTTAATTCTTTCGTAGCAAGCGCTTGTTCCCTATCACTCCCACCACCAATGAAGAAAATATCGCAATCATCAAATGTAACCCCTTCAGTCTCATTGATTTCTTTAACATTTATCTTAATATTTCTTTTTTTAGCTCTTTGTTTTAATGCCATGATATTACCAATATCACTGTATAAATTAAGCTTATCTGACATGAAATGATAAACTGTTAGTTCATTCATCTTACGATTGCCCTCCTTCAAATGAGCGATTAAGTTGTTCAAGCATTGGTGTTAATGATGTATAGTTTGGAATTGCTACCGTAAATGAACTGTATTTCATAGTTAATGCAGTCGCTTTATAGATATCCTTTTCAACCTTAACAGGCACTTCAACTTCAGCAAGTTTGAGACGTAATTGTAGTTCCTCAGCACGTGTACCACTTACAATGATAGCCTCGATATCTTGGGTAGCTAGCTTTTCAAAGTCTGCATCGTATATCCATGAAATATCTCGACCATCTGCCGCGTTGTCATTAAGACTAATAACATAAACTTTTTTATCATCAATTTGTTCGCCTACTGATAGACTTGCATTCATTCCAGCTGGATTTTTTGCTAGATTAATCATAGCTTCCTTCTTATTTTTTGAAAAATACTGCATGCGACCATTATCAGACGTATATGTTTCAAATCCTTTGCGTATTGCATCATCATTTAATCCCAATTCTCTTAATACGGTATAGGCTGCTATTGCATTATAAGAGTTAAAATCTCCTGCAATTTTCATATTAAACTCACTTTGGTTTATTATCATTTTTAAGAATGGCGAAGCATCAAATGATGACACTTCATATGTAGGCTCTTCTCGCTTAAATCCACACTCACAGTGATAATGTCCAATTTGATTATAATGTATATAGTCATATTGCAATAATCGTCCACAGTTAGGACAATATTTACTTTCATTCATTGTACTTTGTTCAAAGTCATGCGCAAATTTTTTCATTCCGTAATACACAATGGAATGACTTGCAATTTTCAAGCGACTCACAAACGGATCATCTGCATTTAATAATAATTTTATCCCTTTGTTATTTATTGATTTTGCAATATTATCAACCATAATATCGATTTCACCAAATCGATCCATTTGATCTCTAAAGAAATTTGTAAACACCATCATAGAAGGTGTGACTTCGTTTAAAACACGTGGAATAGACCCTTCGTCTATTTCAATTATCGCAATATTAGTATTCTTAGAGCTTTGCATAATAAAAGCAGAAGTTATTCCTGCTGCCATATTTGCCCCTTCATTATTATGAATAATATTTATTTGATTTTTCTTTAATGTATGTCCAATTAAGTTAGATGTAGTCGTTTTACCGTTAGTCCCACTAATAAAAACAATGTCATCTACTTGTTTAGCTAATTTTCTTAAAATATTATGATCCACACGTCTTGCAATCTGTCCCGGCAAGTCTGTACCCTTTTTACCTACAGCTATACTTGCTTTCCTTGCTAACTTAGCCATGTGGGTTGCAGTCCATTGTCTCATGCGTTTCCTCCTCCAATTTGCACTCGAGTAATTATAACACGTAAAGGGTATAACAAAAAAGATTCTCATCTAAGTTGTATTATCCATTTATCAAATTAGAATAATTATTAATAAAAACGATAATCACTATATCTAGATTAGAATAATTATTATTTGCTATTGAGAAAAGTTTTGTTATAATATAAAAGAATCTTATTTTTATTTATACGGGGTGATTGAAGATGTTAAGTAAAGAACTTTTAGCAGCTTTAAATGAACAGATGAATCAAGAATATTTTGCAGCGCACGCATATATGGCAATGGCAGCATACTGTGACAAAGAATCTTATGACGGATTTGCAAATTTTTATATAGAACAAGCTAAAGAGGAACGTTTCCACGGTAAAAAAATCTATGACTATATCAATGATCGTGGCGAACATGCCATCTTTGATACAATTAAAGCTCCTAAAGTAGAATTTTCTTCTATTTTAGAAACATTTAAAGATAGTTTAGCTCAAGAACGTGATGTTACTCAACGTTTCTATAATCTATCAGAATTAGCTCGGAATGATAAAGATTATGCTACAATTTCATTTTTAAATTGGTTCTTAGATGAACAAGTTGAAGAAGAATCTACATTTGAAACTCATATAGATTACCTTACTCGTATTGGCGATGATTGTAATACACTTTACCTATATGAAAAAGAATTAGCAGCGCGTTCATTCAACGAACAATAATGACAACAACTTAGTCCTAAATATTGTGTTATTTACCCTTAAATCTCCTCAAAGATAAATGATTTAAGGGTTTTTTTAATGCATAAAACATTTGTTCTAACCCGTTTTACTATCTATAAGATTGTTATTGTAATAAAATATTGACATTAAATACTAACATAACAAAAAATAATTGAAAGGAATTAAATAATGGTACAAAATGCATTTGTTGCACTGGACTTTGAAACTGCTAACAGTAAACGAACAAGTATTTGCTCTGTAGGTATGGTTAAAGTTATTGATAATCAAATAACAGAGTCATTTCATACCCTTGTGAATCCTTTTGACTACTTTACTGAAACAAATATTAATGTACATGGCATTCATCCCGAAGATGTGCAAGATGCTCCTGGATTCAAGCACGTCTATCCATATATGCTACAATTTATTGATCAACTTCCTGTTGTTGCCCATAATGCTGCTTTTGATATGAATGTGTTACATCAAAGTTTAAAAAGTCATAATATAGATACACCTTCTTTGACATACTTTTGTTCATATCAATTAGCTAAACGAACAATTAATGCATATCGATATGGGCTAAAACATTTAATGAATCATTACCATTTAGATTTTCACGGTCATCATGATGCGTTAAATGATGCTAAAGCTTGTGCAATGATTACCTACCGCTTATTGAAACATTATGATGATCTTCAAAGCATGTTAAGTATATATGGAAAAAATCTCAAAGATAAAGGCTGATTGTCCACTTAACTTGTGTTCATCAGCCATTTAAATAAAATCATATATTGTTAAATTTTTAAAATCAGATTGCTCTAAACTCCCGACCGTTACACCTATTAATCGAATCGGAATCTCTGGATCTTTTAAGTCGTTATATAAAGTATATGCAATATTATAGATATCAGTTTCAGTACGAATAGGATCTCTCAAACTTTTTTGCTTTGAGATTGTTTCATATTGATAGGTCTTTATTTTTACAGTGACTGTTTTACCTGATTTTTGAATTTTATTTAAACGTTCTGCTGTTTTTCCTGAAAGCTCTCTTATTTTTCTTAAAATAACATCATCATCGTTAACATCTGTAGAAAATGTTCTTTCAGTCCCAACAGATTTACGAACTCTACTCGCCTTTACTTCATTATGGTCTATACCTCGAGCTTTATTATACAAACCTCGTCCTCTTTTACCGAATAAACGTATTAATTCAAATTCATCTTTATTATATAAATCTTGACCTGTATATATATGATGTTGATGCATTTTTTTCTTCGAAGCTTTGCCTACCCCTGGGAAATCTCCAATATCTAATTGCATTAATATTTCATGTACATTATTGTAATCAATTACTGTCAAACCATTTGGCTTGTTCATACCACTCGCTAACTTTGCTAAAAACTTATTATAAGACACGCCAGCTGACGCAGTTAAACGTGTTACTTCGTATATATCTCTGCGAATATAATTTGCAATGGTTGATGCTGGTAAATCCGGTCTCACTAAATGTGTAATATCTAAATAAGCTTCATCTAAAGACATGGGTTCTACTAATTCTGTATAACTTCTGAATATTTTCATGATTTGACCAGATACCTCTCTATAAGCATCAAAACGGCTTGTTACATAATATCCATTGGGGCACAGCTTATGTGCTTGAGTCATAGGCATAGCAGAGTGAACACCATAAGCTCTTGCTTCGTATGATGCCGTAGAAACTACGCCTCGATGACTCGCTTTACCGCCAACGATGACAGGTTTTCCTTTTAGTTTAGGATTATCTCTCATTTCAACTTGAGCAAAAAAATAGTCCATATCTATATGAATAATTCTTCTTTCAGTCATCGACTCACCTCACTATGTCTTCCAAATAATAGCTTTATATTATTATACGCCATCCTTTCTATCTTTACATGTATTGTGCACATGGTAATATTTGTATTGTTTATTTAATTAATGTAATAACAAAAAATAGGACTACAATTTTTAGAATAAATTCATAGTCCTATCCTTTTCTACATAAGTAGTTATGTGAATGTAGTTGCATATTTGAATGAGATTTTTTATTACGATTGAAACGAGTTGAAAAATAAGAAATGAAATTTTTAAATCAATTATCAACTTTGATATATACACTTGTCACTATAATTAGTGATTATTCATAATAGGTTTGAGTAGGCTTTTGATGATAAAGATACAAACCTTCTCCATAGGTTTGTATATATTTGAATTTGCTTTGTAATGCCAATGCTACTAAAAACACATCTATCATACAATAACTTGTATGTATACTAAACATAAAGATTAAAGAAGAGAAGGAATATATTTGAATAAGTGCTAGTAAGGTCGCACTTATGATAACAAGTGGTGCTATCATGATAATTGTAAATTGCCACCGATGAAAACAAGTCTGAGAGAACTGTACAATAATTTTGTTTTTATCATATTTTAAAGATGGTTTTTCACCTTTAGAAAATATAATGAACAAAATACGATGAATAAACTCGTGCAAAATAACTAGTACTGCGAAACCTACAAATCCAAAAATAAGATTCATGACAAGATTTTGTTCAATGATATGCGTTGTTTGATATGCCCATTTATAAGTAAATAGTATTGTAAATAGCGCCAATACAATTTGCAACAGAACAAATCGTTGGATTTGAAATTTGTTGCCTGATAAATCTATTTTATGCACATTCACCCCTCCAGTTCTCTATTTTCAAAAACAGTATACAATTTTTATTATAGCTAAAAAAGACCTTTTTCAATAAAGTAAGTTGCTTGTAATACAATCTTAACAATCACTTCAAAATAACAATGAATTGACTTCAATTAAATTCACTCTTCGTCTTTACGTACAAATAATGCTACAGTCTCAATATGAGTTGTTTGTGGGAACATATCAACTGGTGTAATTTCTACTAACTCGTATTGTTCAGCCAATATTTGCGCATCTCTTAGTTGCGTTGAAGGGTTACATGATATATAAACAATCCTTTTCGGATTTAATTTTAAAAGAGTAGTTAAGAAAGTTTCATCGCATCCTTTTCTAGGTGGATCTACCATGACTACGTCTGGTTTAATCCCTTGTGATTTCCATGTTAAGATAACATCTTCTGCTTTTCCACATTCGAAAGTCGTATTTTTTAGTTGGTTTTTAGTCGCATTGTCTTCCGCATCTTTTATGGCTTGCGGAACAACTTCTACACCATAAACATGTTTGGCTAGTGGTGCCATATATAGACCAATCGTTCCTATACCACAATACGTATCCAATACTATTTCTTTTCCTGTTAATTGAGCATAATTCAGAGCTTGCTGATAAAGTATTTCAGTTTGTGCTGAGTTAATTTGGTAAAATGATAAATCAGAAATATGATAAGTTACTTCACTTAATTGGTCTTCAATTTTATCTTTACCATATAAAGTCATTGATTGACGCCCCATTATAACATTAGAATGGCTATTGTTTATATTCTGTTTAATACTTGTTATATTTGGAAATTCTTTTTTTAGCTTGTTTACTAATAGTTCTGATTGTTTAAATGTTGCTCCATTTGTAACAAAGATAACCATCATTTCATCGGTATGATAACCAGTCCTTACTACTAAATGACGTATTAAACCTGTTTTTGTTTTTTCGTTATATATAGATATATTTAATTCATTGAGCCAGTACTTCACTCGATTCATTACTTCTTGATGTTGTTTATCTTGTATAAGACAACTATCCATATCTATAATGTCATGGCTACGCTGTCTATAGAATCCCATTATAACTTGATTCGAGTTACTTTGACCTACAGGAATTTGAGATTTATTACGGTAACGCCAGGGATTGACCATGCCAATAGTTTCCTTTATAGCCGTATTCTCAAAAGGGCCTTTTCTATGAAAAAGATTAACTACTTGTTCTTTTTTCATATCCAATTGTGCTCTATATGTCATATGTTGTAATTGACAACCACCACACTTTGCATAATAAATACAAGGTGGTGTCACTCTATCATCACTTTCACTTATGACCTCTATCAATTTTCCTATAGCAAAATTCTTTTTCACTTTAATTAATTTAAATTTAATTTCTTCATCAATTAAAGCATTAGGAATAAAAATTGGATATCGATCAACTTTAACAACACCGTGTCCCTCATGAGTTAAATCAATAACCTTTCCCGTTTTAACTTCATTTTTCTTAATTGTTTCCAATTTTTTCCCTCCCACATACAAAAAGGTTAGGAATATAATGTGTGGCATTCCTAACCTTAAATTTGATGTCGTAATAATTTTATTGCTTATCAGGCGTAATATCAGGTATCGTATCATTTTCTAATAGTTCTTCGTTAAATACATCTTTAGGTGTAAAAATTTCTATGTGCTGTTCTAAATTAAGGAAATTTGCAGGTAATTTCCCACCGTATTCACCATCAACATTAAGTTGCATATCAGTAAATGATGAAATATTAATAGACTTCGCTTTAGCATAAATGACTTTAGGATGCTTTGTATGCTCACCTCGAGACGCTAATGTCATAATATGACCCAATTCAGCAAGATTTGCTTTTTCTACAATAATTAATGTGAAATAACCATCGTCAAGCTTCGCATCTGGAACTAATTTTTCAAAGCCAGCCATTGAATTCGTTAAACCTAAAAGGAATAGTAAAGCTTCTCCTTGGAAGATGTTATCATCATATTCGATACGTACATCTACTGCTTTCATTTGAGGTAACATTTCAAATCCTTTAATGTAATACGCAAACGGTCCTACAATTGATTTCAACTTACTTGGTGTTTCATAAGATACTTGTGTTAGTTTCCCACCTGCAGCTAGGTTAATGAAATAACGATTATTCATCTTTCCAATATCTACCTTGGTTGTGTGACCATCAATGATTACATCAATCGCCCCCATTATATCGCTTGGTAAATGAAGTGCTCTTCCAAAGTCATTAACGGTTCCCATTGGTATTACACCTAATTTAGGCCGATTGGGTTGTTCGGCGATTCCGTTGACCACCTCATTTAACGTACCGTCACCTCCAGCTGCAATGAGTAAATCATATTCACTTTCTAGTGCTCTTTCAGCTTCAAAAGTAGCATCACCAATTTTTTCAGTTGCATATGCACTCGTTTCATAACCTGCTTTCTCAAGTTTAATCAGTGCATCTGGTAATACACGTTTAAAAAGTTCTTTTCCTGATGTTGGATTATATATAATTCTTGCACGTTTTCTCATAGTTAATCCCTCAAATTCATATACTCATTACTTATATTATATGATTTATACATCAGTTAAAAGTATTTATTTCCGATTTCTCTAAACTAATTGGTACTACAAAGGTAAAATATATGTAATTTTAAACATTAAGAAACTTAATACCTAAACTTTTTAAAAGTAATAAAAGCTTCTAACAAAGTTCATATCCTTTGTTAGAAGCTTAAAGTATTATGATTTCCGAATTAACGGTTATCTAATTCTTGTTTTAATAGGCTATTAACTTTTTGTGGGTTAGCTTGACCTTTAGAAGCTTTCATAATTTGGCCCACTAAGAATCCCATAGCTTTACCTTTACCATTTTTATAATCTTCTATTGATTGTGGATTATTATCTAATGCATCAGTTACAAATTTAAGTAGTGTTGCTTCATCAGAAATTTGTACTAAACCTTTATCTTCCATAATTTGTTTAGCATCTCCACCATTTTCAGCTAGTTCTGGAAAGACTTTTTTAGCGATTTTACTACTCATTGTTCCGTCTTCTATTAATTTAATCATACCAGCTAAATTTTCAGGTGTTAGTTGCGTATCTTTTAATTCAACTTGATTTTTATTAAGATACTCGTTAACACCTCCCATTAACCAGTTGGAAGTAAGTTTAACATCTGCACCATGGTCAATTGCGCCTTCAAAGAAATCAGACATTTCTTTAGTTAATGTTAATACATGCGCATCATATTCTGGAAGTCCAAGATCATTTACGTATTTAGCTTTACGTTCATCTGGCAATTCTGGAATTGTTTCTCTCACACGTGCTTTCCAATCTTCATCTACATATAATGGTACAATATCTGGTTCTGGGAAATATCTATAATCATCTGAACCTTCTTTCACACGCATTAAAATTGTTTTACCAGTAGATTCATCAAATCGACGTGTTTCTTGACCAATCTCTCCACCATTTAATAATTCTTCTTCTTGACGTTTCTCTTCATATTCTAAACCTTTTTTAACGTAGTTAAATGAGTTAAGGTTTTTCAATTCAGTTTTTGTACCAAATTCCTTTTGACCATATGGACGAAGTGAAATATTAGCATCACAACGTAGGGATCCCTCTTCCATTTTACAATCAGATACACCTGTATATTGAATGATTGAACGTAGTTTTTCTAGGTAAGCATATGCTTCTTTAGGTGAACGAATATCGGGTTCAGATACAATTTCAATTAATGGCGTACCTTGACGGTTTAAGTCTACTAGAGAATAACCATCTTTATGTGTTGATTTACCTGCATCTTCTTCCATATGAAGACGTGTAATACCGATACGTTTTGTTTCTCCATCAACTTCAATATCAATATAGCCATTTTCTCCAATAGGTTGATCAAACTGAGAAATTTGATATGCTTTTGGATTATCTGGATAGAAATAGTTTTTACGATCAAATTTTGAATTTGTAGCAATATCCATATTTAATGCCATTGAAGCTCTCATTGCCCAATCTACTGCACGTCTATTAACTACTGGTAATACACCTGGATAAGCTAAGTCGATAACATTTGTATTTGAATTTGGTTCAGCTCCAAAATGTGCGGGTGATGGAGAGAACATTTTTGAGTCCGTTTTTAACTCAACATGAACTTCAAGTCCGATTACTGTTTCAAAATGCATGATTTCCACTCCTTATAAATTTTCGTATGCGTCATGTAAGTTGTATTGTGTTTCAAATTGATAAGCGACACGATATAACGTTTTTTCATCAAAAGGTTTACCAATTATTTGTAAACCAATTGGGCGTCCGTTTGATTGTCCACAAGGAACTGAAATACCAGGCAAACCGGCAAGATTAACTGGTGTAGTTAATAAGTCATTCGCATACATTGTTAAAGGATCATCAATTTCTTCGCCAATATTAAATGCTGTTGTAGGTGCTGTCGGTCCAACCACAACATCATAAGATTCAAATACTTTGTCAAAATCATTTTTAATTAACGTTCTAACTTTTTGAGATTTTTTATAGTATGCATCGTAATAGCCTGAGCTTAAAGCAAAAGTACCTAAGAAGATACGTCTTTTGACTTCTTCACCAAAGCCTTCCGATCTAGACATTTTATATAATTCTTCTAACGATTGTGCTTCTTTAGAATGATATCCATATCTAATACCATCAAATCGCGCTAAGTTTGCTGAAGCCTCTGATGACGCAATAACATAATATGATGGAATACCATATTTTGTATTTGGTAATGAGACTTCGTCAACTTCAGCACCAAGTGATTTTAACGTTTCAACCGCTTCTTTTACAGAAGTCTTCACTTCTTCACTTACACCCTCACCTAAATATTCTTTAGGTAAGGCAATTTTAAGACCTTTAATATCTTTACCAATATCAGAAGTAAAATCCACATCATCAACAGGTGCGCTTGTAGAATCATTTGCATCTACACCGGAAATTGCTTCAAGTACTAATGCGTTATCTTTAACATTACGCGTGATTGGTCCAATTTGATCTAAAGAAGAAGCAAATGCAACTAAACCGAAACGTGATACACGACCATAAGTCGGTTTCATACCAACAACGCCACAATAAGATGCAGGTTGTCTAATAGAACCACCAGTGTCTGATCCTAAACTAAAAGGAACTAAACCTGCTGCAACCGCTGCTGCAGAACCACCTGAAGATCCTCCTGGTACTGCTGTGTGATCGAAAGGATTTAATGTTTTCTTAAAATATGAAGTCTCTGTAGAGCCACCCATTGCAAACTCATCCATGTTTAATTTACCAATTAAAACCGCGTTTTCATCATGTAGTTTGTTCATTACAGTTGATTCATAAATAGGTACAAATCCCTCTAACATTTTACTTGCACATGTAGTTTCTACATCTTTTGTGATGATATTATCTTTGATTCCCATAGGAATTCCAAATAGTTTACCATCCATTTGATCTTTAGCTTGTAATTCATCTAATTCTTCGGCTTTTTTTATTGCATTTTCTTTATCTAAAGCTAAGAATGACTTGATTGTTGGATCAGTTTCTTCAATAGCTGCGTATATATCTTTTACTACATCAGAAGGTTTAATTTCTTTATTTTTGATTAATTCAGTTAATTTTTCGATAGATTCAAAACGAATACTCATCTTAAGCGTCCTCCCCATTCATGATGGATGGCACTTTAAATTGACCATCTTCTGTTTCTTTCGCATTTTTCAATGCTAATTCTTGAGGAATGCCCTCGATTGCTTTATCGTCACGTAATACGTTTTGTAAATCTAATACGTGATAAGTTGGCTCAATACCTTCTGTATCGGCACTATCATTTTGTTTCGCAAAATCTAAAATACTTTCTAAAGTATTAGCCATTTCTTCTGTTTCTTCAGGAGAAATTTGAAGTCTAGCTAAATTAGCAATATGTTCAACTTCTTCACGTGTTACTTTAGTCATTAAATAAAAGCCTCCTTAATACTCATTCATCACCAAATTGTATCAAATTTCGAACCAAAAATCTAAATATTTATGAATAAGTTACTCAAAATAAACACTTGATATTAAGGTGTTTAATGAACTTTTACATATGAATTCCCTTAATTGTCATCTCTATGTTTTAAAATGATAGATGAATTAAAGTTTAATTCTAACAATAATTTTATACATATTTATGCAATAGATATTAATTAATTATAAGACACACCTAGAGTTAAAAACCTTTTATCAAAGACTTTTTATACTACCATTAAAATTTTTACTTTTCTGAACATTTAGTTACATTGTATAATGTTACATGTATCTTATATCATTATTTAATAAAGGGAGTGTTAATTATGTTTACATTAGGTACAGCTCTCAGTAATCAAATTGATGCAAATTGGCAGACTTACGTTATGATTATTGTCTATTTCATAATCCTTCTAATTATTGGCTTCTATGGTTATCGACAAGCTACTGGAAACTTAAGTGAATTTATGTTGGGAGGGCGTAGTATCGGACCATATATCACAGCTTTATCAGCTGGTGCCTCTGATATGTCTGGATGGATGATTATGGGACTTCCAGGTTCAGTATACAGTACAGGTTTATCCGCCATTTGGATAACCATTGGATTAACCTTAGGTGCATACATTAATTATTTTGTTGTTGCTCCAAGACTACGTGTTTTTACTGAGATTGCGGGAGATTCTATTACACTCCCAGACTTTTTTAAAAATAGACTAGATGATAAGAAAAATATTATTAAAATTATTTCAGGATTGATTATTGTCGTATTTTTCACTCTATATACGCATTCAGGTTTCGTTTCTGGCGGAAAACTCTTTGAAAGTGCATTTGGATTAAACTATCATGCAGGACTTTTGATAGTGGCTATTATAGTTATTTTTTACACTTTCTTTGGTGGCTATTTAGCTGTATCAATTACTGATTTTTTTCAAGGTGTGATTATGCTTATTGCTATGGTAATGGTACCTATCGTTGCATTGCTTAAACTCAACGGTTGGGATACATTTCATGATATTGCTCAAATGAAACCTACAAACTTAGATTTATTTAGAGGAACCACCGTTTTAGGCATTGTTTCATTATTCTCATGGGGACTCGGATATTTTGGTCAACCACATATTATAGTAAGATTTATGTCTATCAAATCACATAAATTACTACCAAAAGCCAGACGTCTGGGAATAAGTTGGATGGCAGTCGGTCTATTAGGAGCGATTGGTGTGGGATTAACAGGAATTTCATTTATATCTGAAAGACATATTAAATTAGAAGATCCTGAAACACTATTTATTGTGATGAGTCAAATATTATTTCATCCGCTTGTAGGTGGATTTTTATTAGCAGCCATCCTTGCTGCAATAATGAGTACTATCTCTTCACAATTACTAGTAACATCAAGTTCTTTAACTGAAGATTTCTATAAACTAATCAGAGGTTCAGATAAAGCATCATCACACCAAAAAGAGTTTGTTTTGATTGGACGCTTATCAGTTTTACTTGTTGCGATAGTTGCTATTACGATTGCTTGGCATCCAAATGATACAATACTAAATTTAGTTGGTAATGCTTGGGCTGGTTTTGGAGCTGCATTTAGTCCTTTAGTACTCTACTCTTTATATTGGAAAGATTTAACACGTGCAGGAGCTATTAGCGGAATGGTAGCTGGTGCTGTAGTTGTTATTGTTTGGATTTCTTGGATAAAACCCTTGGCTACAATCAATGCATTCTTTGGTATGTATGAAATCATTCCAGGTTTCATAGTTAGTGTATTGATTACGTACATCGTAAGTAAATTAACAAAAAAGCCTGATGATTATGTTATTGAAAATCTTAATAAAGTTAAACGCATCGTTAAAGAATAAATGTACAATTATCAGACTATATCAACATTATAATAATGATTAATAAAATAACAATTATAACTATAATTTAAATATTTCTCTAATATACAGTATCAATTTATTTTATTCACCTAAGAAAATAGCTATGAAGAAATCTATCAATATAAATTTCTTCATAGCTAATTTTTTTATTTAAATTTATTGACGGCTTGAAAAATGAGTCAAAATCATCAATAACATCAAATTGCAATTATATTCCTTTGGTAATGGATTGACCATTAAACTTAATTCGAATTCTATCCTATTCTTTTCTATACAATGAAACGGGTGTCATACATCATCTGTAACTAATTATGATAGATATGAACTTGTGGTTCCTTATCGTCTTTAGTTTTACTAATGAGAGCACGTGGAGTATTTCCATCTTTGATTCTAATTTCATACTCATCTAGTTTATCAAAATATTTTTCGGCTTGCTCTGTAACATATTGTGTAATACCTATCGTTTCTGCCTGTCCGTAATAATCTATAGGCAAATCAACTGTAAGTTGTTTAGCTTTTTTATTTACGAATTTAACCTTACCAACTGCTTGGGTGAAGTTTGAAAAATACGATTGCAAATTATCATTAAACTGTTTAAAGTTATTATTCAGCGTTTCATCATAATCAGCTGCAGTTGACGAAGGAATTAAGGCTGCTTTTTCATTAATATTATCCCATGAATTAATTTTAGTTTTACCCTCTTCAACCGTAGTACCAACTATAAATTCACCTGGTGTAATGGAATCTTGACTTGATTGTTTATAGATAGCAAAATGAATAGGAATATCTTTCAAATCACTATTCTCACGTAAACGAGAGAGCATTTCACTAGCCATCTGTTTACCTTGGTTTTCAATCTCTTTATCAGATAAATCTTTACTAAATGTTTCGCCATCTTTCTCTTTTTTGTAATAATAAACACTATTCATGGCTAAACCAATTGTCATCCCTTTTATATTTTTACCTTTAGAATCACTATTTCCATAAAAATCCTGCTCGAGTATATTTGAAAGATAGGCTGGAGAATTTTCGGCTATTTTCTCTTCATCTGTTTCACCATTGTGAGATGGATTGAGTCCAAGATTCTCATTAGCATTTTTGCTTTTCTTTTCTTTTTCGCTCATCTTGTCAATTTCTTTTTTCGTATACTTCGGATCTAAGTATGCATTAATCGTTTTTTTATCTAAATATTGTCCATCTTGATATAAATACTTATTTGTTGGAAAGATTTCTTTACTTAATTCTAGTAAACCACTTTCAAAATCTTCTCCATTATAACCATTTGCCATATTATCTTGTAATAATCCACGAGCCTGGCTTTCTTTGAAGGGTAATATAGTCCTATAGTTATCACCTTGAACTTTTTTATCAGTCGCTATTTGTTTCACTTGATTTTTATTATGGTTATCCTTATGTTCACTTTGTTCTTTATCTGATGAAGTTTGTTTATGTCCATCTCCGCAAGCCGTTAATAATAACAGTATCGACATGAGTAAAAATATTGTTCGCTTCATTCACGTACTCCTCTAATTATTAGATTCCATTTTGTTTTTCAATAAATGCTGCTTCAGTCCAAATTTCAGTACCATACTTCTCAGCTTTGGCTAATTTAGACCCTGCATCTGCTCCAGCTATGACAATATCAGTACTTTTAGTCACGCTGTTTGTAACTTTAGCACCTTGCATTTTCAACCATTCAGATGCTTCATTTCTCGTCATTTGCTCGAGTTTCCCTGTTAATACAATTGTTTTCCCACTAAAATCAGGATGACCTTCAATTTCAGTTGTTTTAATTCCTTTATAAGACATATTAACATTTTTATTACTTAATTTTTCAATTAATGAACGAATATCACTATTTTCGAGATATGTTACAACAGATTGTGCAAGTTTATCTCCAATATCTTGAATTTCAATTAATTCACTTTCAGTTACTTTAAAAAGTTGATCCATCGTTTCATATCGCTCAGCAAGTACTTGACTAGCTTTTACACCTAAATGTCTAATACCAAGTCCAAATAATAAATGTTCTAATGACTGTTCTTTAGATTTTTCTATTGCTAATAAAAGATTATCAACTTTCTTCTTTCCCATTCTCTCTAATGGTAATAAATCTTCTTCTTTCAAATAGAAAATATCTGCGACATCTTTGATTAACTGATTTTCGTATAGCTGATGAATAATTTTAGTACCTAAGCCATCTATATTCATCGCTTGTCTTGAAACGAAATGTATAAGTCCTTCAATAAGCTGTGCCTGACATTTTGGATTAATACAACGTAAAGCAACTTCTCCTTCAATACGAACTAATTCATGTCCACAACTAGGACAATGTGTTGGCATATGATAAATTTCCGATTCGTTAGGTCGTCTATCTAAAATACTTTTTACAACTTCAGGGATGATGTCCCCGGCTTTTTTAATAACAACACTATCTCCGATACGTATATCTCTTTCATGTATTAAATCTTCATTATGAAGTGAGGCTCTTGAAACTGTAGTGCCAGCTACTTTTACAGGTTCTAGAATTGCAGTTGGTGTCACAACACCCGTACGCCCAATACTTAGCTCAATATCCAATAATTTTGTAATAACTTCTTCAGCTGGAAATTTATAAGCAATCGCCCATCTTGGAGATTTTTGCGTATAACCCATTTCCTCTTGTTGAGATAAATCGTTAACTTTTATAACAATACCATCAATATCGTATGATAAAGAGCCTCTTTTGCTTGTCCATTTCTCTATATAATTAAGTACGCCTTCAATATCTGATACTCGTTCACGTTCTTGGTTAGTTTTAAAACCTAATTGGTCCAATTCCTCTAGCGCTTCACTTTGCGTTGTTGCATTAAACTCGGTTAGGTCATTCACACTATATAAGAAGACGCTTAACTTTCTTTTCGCAGCTAGTTTAGAGTCAAGTTGTCTTAAAGAGCCTGCAGCAGCGTTTCGTGGATTTGCAAAAGGTTGTTCACCATTTTGTTCTTTTTCATTATTCAAATGAATGAATGAACGACGTGGCATATAAGCTTCCCCACGGACCTCAAAATTGAGAGGTTCTTTAATTTTTAGTGGTATAGCATGTATAGTTCTTAGATTTTCAGTTATATCCTCACCTGTCGTACCGTCACCACGTGTAAGTCCTTGAACAAAACGACCATTTTCATATTTGAGCGAAACAGCCAAACCATCTATTTTAAGTTCACACATGTATTCGACCTTACCAATACTATCACGAATACGTTGATCAAATTTTCTTAAATCTTCTTCATTAAACGCATTACCTAAACTTAACATAGGCGTGTCGTGATTTACTTTTTCAAAAGAAGACTGAGCTTCGCCACCCACACGCACTGTTGGAGAGTCTGTCGATTTGAATTCTGGATATTTTTCTTCAATTTCAATCAGCTCATGTAATAACTTATCATACTCACTGTCAGGCACTGAGGGGTTATCTTGTACATAATATTCATAACTATATTGATTCAATAAGTCATGTAATTTTTCCACACGCTTTTT
This sequence comes from Staphylococcus sp. HMSC063F05, assembly GCF_001837075.1. Lineage (NCBI taxonomy): Bacteria > Bacillati > Bacillota > Bacilli > Caryophanales > Staphylococcaceae > Staphylococcus > Staphylococcus sp. HMSC063F05. The sequence continues at coordinate 90,050 of NZ_KV831334.1, read as the reverse complement.
AACATCTTGCATCCCCTATGAGTCCTCCTTCTTTGTTATTGGTGCGAACTGAGCTAATAATCGTTTTGGGCCTTCTGATTTAAATATAATATCCAACTCTACAGATCCATTTTTTTCATTCACGTTACTAACCATCCCTTCACCCCATGCTTTATGCATAACTTTATCTCCTACTTTCCAATCAGATGATGAAACTTGTTTTTTAGTTGACGTAGTACGCTTACTAAAACCTCTTTTAGGTTGAGATTTTGGAGATATAGTTTGTCTTTTTTGACCGGTATGACTATCAAGTAGGTCTTCTGGGATTTCTTTTAAAAATCGAGATGGCATATTGGATTGAGAACGACCAAACAACATTCTGGTCGTTGCATTTGTGATATAAAGCAACTCTTCTGCTCGTGTAATTGCTACATAACAAATACGACGTTCCTCTTCCATTTCATGATCATCTTCACTTTTTATTGCTCTGATATGTGGGAACAACGACTCTTCCATTCCCATAATAAAAACTATAGGAAATTCAAGACCTTTTGCTGAATGCATTGTCATCAATGTTACACCATTCTGTGTATCTGCTTCGTCAATATCAGCAACTAATGATAAATCTGTTAGAAAATTAATAAGTGATTGTTCCTCTAAAGGAGTATTTTCCTCATAATCTTTAGGTACAGACATAAATTCATCTAAGTTTTCTAATCGACTTCGTGATTCAATACTTTGTTCTCGATCAAGCATGTCTCTATAGCCTGATTTTTGTAGTACTTCATCTACGATTTCACTAATTTCGAGAAATTCTTGTTCTTTGATTAAATTTTGAATCATTTCATAAAAACTGATACATTCTTGAGTTACCTTTTTAGAGAGACCTATAAAATCTACCTCAGCCAATGCGTCAAACATACTTATATTATTTTGAAGTGCATAGGTTTGGATTTTTTCAACAGATGAAGGTCCAATACCACGTTTAGGGACGTTAATAATACGTTGCAAACTAATATCATCATTGCTATTAGCAATAACTCTTAAATAACTAAGTAAATCTTTAATTTCTTTACGGTCATAGAACTTTTGACCTCCAACCATTGTATAAGGAATATTTGATTTCATAAATGTTTCCTCAAGTACACGTGATTGGGCATTTGTTCTATATAATATAGCCATTTCACTATATTTTTTACCACTGCGTTGATGCTTCATTATTTCTTTAACAACGTATTCTGCTTCATCTCTTTCAGTCATAGCTTCATAATACTGAATTTTGTCTCCTCCAGAATTTGCAGTCCATAGACCTTTAGGTTTACGTTCAGAATTATGTTTTATAACTTCATTTGCAGCATTTAAAATATTCTTAGTTGAACGATAGTTCTGTTCGAGGAAAATTGTCTTTGCCTCAGGATAGTCCTCTTCAAAAGATAAAATATTTTGTATATCAGCTCCTCTCCAACCATAAATAGATTGGTCAGAATCACCAACAACACATAAATTTTTAAATTTGTTTGCTAATAGTTTTACTAAGGTATATTGTGCTTTATTGGTATCTTGATACTCATCTACATGTATATATTGAAATTTATTTTGATAGTATTCTAGAGTTTCGGGTACACGTTCAAATAAATTAATAGTTGTCATAATTAAATCATCAAAGTCGAGTGCTTCATTACGTGATAACTGTCTTTGATAACCTTTGTAAACCGTTGCAACCATTTGAGAGTGAAAATCATTCGCCTCTTTTTGAGCATCCTCAGGTGTTTTTAATTCATTTTTCAAATTGCTAATTGCACCAATAAACATACGTGGCTCAAATCGTTTACTGTCTATATTTTCACTTTTCAATACATCTTTAATCACTGATTTTTGATCGGTAGGATCAATGATAGTGAAATTTCTTTCAATGCCAATACGATCAGCATCTCTTCTCAGAATTCTTACACACATAGAGTGAAAAGTGGACATCCAAATTACTTGTGCTTCTTCTCCCACAAGATGTTCGACACGCGCCTTCATTTCTTTAGCTGCTTTATTTGTAAACGTAATAGCTAAAATATTATAAGGTGATACATCTTTTTCATCTAATAAATACGCAATGCGATGTGTTAACACACGTGTCTTTCCTGATCCAGCACCTGCCATAATAAGCAATGGTCCTTCTGTTGTTCTAACCGCTTCACTTTGCTCTGAATTCATATTTTTTACTAGCGCATTCATTTATTAGACTCCTTTATCTTTACAGTTTTTAATGCTTTTTTAATGTCGTTATATATAATATCGCCGACAACAATGGTATCCGCAATGTTAGACATTTCGTTAGCTTTGTCAATGTTTGTTATACCACCGCCATAAAATAATTGCGTATGTTGAAGCATATTTGCAATCGCTTTAACCTTATCAACATCTCCATATGTGCCACTATATTCTACGTACATGATTGGAAATCGATATAATTCTTCTGCCATTTGTGCATATGCTTCGACATCCTCTATATCTAATTGAGTATAAGCTTTGGTAATTTTTGCAACTTTACTATTTGCGTTTAGAACGACATATCCCTCGAAAAAAACTTCATCAAAATTAATCACATGTCCATATTTTTTAAGGGCTTCTAGTAAAATTTCGTTATGATATTTTGTATCCTTACTATTCATGACTGTTGGAATAAAATAGAAATCAAAACCAGGCATCACACTTTCTACATTCGAAACTTCTAAGACAAGTGGTAACGGATAACGTCTTACTCTACTCATTAAATGAATAACATTATCTTCTGTTACATCATCTGTCCCACCAATAATTATTGCATCAGTGTTAGACATACACAGTGCCTCTAAATTTTCATCCGAAATTGATTTAGCCGGATCTAATTTAAACATATGTTTCCACTTGGTTATGTCGTACATTTTATGAAACTCCTTTATTTAACATACCCTAAATTATAGCATTTTTAAGTTCTAAGTTCTAAAGACTAAATAAGTTAATCATATATGATTTTAAGTCATATTTAATTTAACATATGCTTTAAGCAAAAATGACTATACTGCTACTAAATTCAATAACTAGATACTGTGTGAATTCGTTATAATAAATCAGATAGAATGCTTAAATTAATTATCTTTAAAAATTTAGCTTCATTAAAAAATAGCTTTGAAAGATTTCAATAAATCTTTCAAAGCTATTAATGTATTAAATGAAACACTGAAATCATACGAAAGTATATGCATTCTTATGCCTTTGTTTCAATATTTAGTCTATCCAAAATCATTGTATAAGCATCATTACCCCATTGTAACGAACGCTTTACTCTAGAAATCGTTGCAGTTGATGCACCAGATTCTTCTTCAATAGTTGCATAAGTATAACCTTGCTTAATCATTTTAGCAACTTGAAGTCTCTGAGATAATGACTGTATTTCATTTACAGTACATAAATCATCGAAAAACTGATAACATTCTTCTCTGTTTTCTAGTGCTAAGATCGCATCAAATAGTTCATCTAATGACTGACCTCTTAATTTTTCAATTTGCATCTCGAACAACCCCTATACAAATATTCTCTCATTATTTTAACTTACTAATTCGTTAAAGTGTAGTAGTTTCATGAAAAATGTATAGGAAATTAGAATCATTTGTCTTGTATTAAATTTGATTTAATTAAGATAAACCAGCACGTGCGAATATAGTGTCAACCTGATTAAGATGATGTTTAGGATCGAAGCAATCATCTAATTCTTCACTTGATAGAACGTCAGTTATAGATGAATCTTGTTCAATTAGCTCTCTAAATGGTGTTTTTGTTTCCCAAGATTCCATTGCTTTAGGTTGAACTTTATCATAAGCTTCTTCACGTACCATGCCTTTATTAATTAATGCTAGTAGTACACGTTGTGAGAAGATTAAACCATACGTTTTATCAATATTATTTCTCATATTATCTTCATAAACTGTTAGTCGATCAACAATATTCGTAAATCGATTAAGTGCATAATCTAGTGCAATTGTAACATCTGGTAACATGATACGTTCTGCAGAAGAATGAGAGATATCTCTTTCATGCCATAAAGGAATATTCTCATATGCAGTAGTAATATATCCTCGAATCACACGAGATATACCTGTAATATTTTCAGAACCGATTGGATTTCTTTTATGTGGCATAGCTGATGATCCTTTTTGTCCTTTTGCAAATGCCTCTTCGACTTCTCTAGTTTCAGTTTTTTGTAAATTACGAATTTCTACTGCAAATTTTTCCATTGATGTAGCAATCAGTGCTAATGTAGCAATGTAATAAGCATGACGATCTCTTTGTAATGTTTGAGTAGAAACTGCTGCAGTGTCTATTCCTAAATGTTCACATACGTAAGCCTCAATTTCAGGTGGAATATTGGCAAATGTTCCTACCGCTCCACTCATTTTCCCTACTTCTATTTCTTTACGCACTTCTTTAAAACGCTTAAGATTACGTTTCATTTCAGTATACCAAAGAGCCATTTTTACGCCAAAAGTCGTAGGCTCAGCATGAACTCCATGTGTACGCCCCATCATCAATGTATATTGATATTTTTTAGCTTTGGCAGCTAATACATCTATAAATCTTTCTAAATCTTTTTCAAGGATTTCGTTCGCCTGTTTAATTACATAACTTAAGGCAGTGTCAACTACATCAGTGGAAGTTAATCCATAGTGTACCCACTTACGTTCATCACCTAAAGTTTCAGAAACTTGGCGTGTAAATGCAACTACATCGTGTCGTGTTTCTTGTTCAATTTCTTTAGCGCGTTCAACATTTACCTTGGCATTTTCACGAATTTTTTTTACATCTTCTTTAGGAATATAACCTAACTCACTCCATGCTTCACACGCTAGAATTTCTACTTCTAACCATGCTTCATAGCGATTTTGGTCCGTCCAAATACTAGACATTTCATCTCTTGAATAACGTTCTATCATTCTTTGTAAACTCCTATCGTATGTATTATAGCTCCTACAAAAACTGTACATTATCACATTTTTTATAAGAAAAGTTCGTTTCTAAGCTTTCATCTATAGTTTAACAGAACTTGATTAAAATGTATAAGTGTTTATCTAGTTATTACTATTTTATTTGAATCAATCTAGAAACACAATCTGGTAAAAACTATAGTTAGATGTAAGATAATGCTTTATTTAATTTTTAGTATAAAATTTCCGATTCGTTTCGCCTGTAAAATTTCTAGAGTAACTCATTTCAGTTGAATTACCAAGTGTCTAAAAGCAATTTATATAAGACCGGCATTAACATTATTATCAGTAATCAATGCATAAAAATACCTAGGACAATAGTGAGTGTCCTAGGCTTTATCATTCTATAGTTAATCATATTTATTGGATTAAAGCACCTACAAATATAATATCCTGTTTTAAAATCTCTATACTGCCATCTTTATTCTCTTTATAAACTGGTTTCTCAATACGACGTATTGGCATAAACCCTTCTTTTTTCATTCTGTCGAGACAATCTGCAATTGTTTCTTTATCTTCAACTCTAAACTTTTTGCTCATTTGAGCTACCACCTACTATTTCTTCGTGATCTACTACAACTTCCAGTTGTTCTGGTTCATAAGCTTTCAGTTTACGTTTACGTACACCCTTAACCCAGAATCCTCCGTGAATATTTCTTGGTTCATACGCTATAATAAATGCCTTGGGATCTAAGTTCTTGACAGTATCCATTAACTTTAATTCATATTTTCTTGGTGTTAATATTTGCATTACCATTCGACTTCCATCTCTACCAAATGCTTCGTAGTGGGTTACACCATACCCTAAATTTCTTAATTCATTTGGTAAATCTAACTCATATTCCGATGAAGTAACATTGACAACTGTATAACCTAACGCAAGTTTTTCCTCGATTTTCATTCCTACTATAATACCGACTGAGAATCCTAATGCATAAGCAAAAATATTTTGGATTTGGTCTAGGCTAGACATTACTAACCCTAAACCAACAACATAAACTAAGACTTCCATAAAACTAACTACTGCTGCAACATAACGATAACCTTTCAAAGTCAATATCGTTCTCATTGTTAAAAATGTGACATAACATACATTAATTATAAAAATTGCTAAGACCATTAACCATGGATTTTGAGCAATTGCTGACATATTATTCCTCTTTTCTTACTTTTAAATCCAGATTATTTTATCAGTCGCCAATCATTTTGTCACTTATAAATTTTCATTTGTTATATTTAGGCCATGAATATCGTGTATAAGCAAGTTCACGCTTATGTGCATTTCTAACATAATGTTTTTCGATTGTTTCACGAGCAGTTGCAGGAATTTCTTTACCTTCTAAATAATCATCAATATCATGATAAGATACGCCTAGTGCTTCCTCGTCTGGTAACTGAGGTTTATCATCTTCTAAATCAGCTGTTGGCACTTTTTCATAAAGGTGTTTAGGTGCTCCTAGATAAGCTAGTAATTGTTTACCTTGTCTTTTATTTAACCCAAAGATAGGCGCAATGTCCGCAGCACCATCTCCATATTTAGTGTAAAATCCTGTAATATTTTCGGCAGAGTGATCAGTTCCTAAAACTATACCTTGAGTATTAGAAGCAATTGAAAATTGAACTTTCATTCGTTCACGTGCTTTTTCATTACCCTTTTGAAAATCAGTAAGTTTGATGCCTGCTTCACTAAGTGATTGAACACTCTGATCAACTGCTGGTTTAATATTAACTGTATATGTTGTGTCAGGATTAATAAACTCAAGTGCATCTTCTACTTCATGAGCGTCTTGTTGCACACCATAAGGTAATTTCACTGCTATAAATTTACAGTTACGTCCCTCTTCTTTCAATTCATTTACTGCTAATTGTGCTAACTTACCTGTTAGAGTAGAGTCTTGACCACCTGATATTCCAAGAACAAGAGTTTGTATAAATGAATGTGATTTTACATACGCTTTAATAAATTGCTTAATTTCCTGGATTTCCTCTACACTGTCAATTTGTTTTTTTACTTTCATTTCATTAACCACAACATCTTGCAATCTACTCATTTTCATCCTCCATCTCTTTAACGTGTTCAGCAACTTCAAAAATACGCTTATGCTTATTTTCCCAACATTTAGTGCTTAAATCTACTGGATAATCTTGCGGGTTAAGATATCGTTTATTTTCTTCCCATAAAATACTTAAATTATTTTTAAGATAGTCCTGAGCTTCATATTCATCTGGAAGATGGTATACAAGTTTGCCATTTTCAAATATAGATTGATGTAGATTAACCGCTTTAAATGATTTAATAAACTTCATTTTGTAAGTGTGAACAGGATGGAACATTTTCAATGGAGATTCGTCATTAGGATTTTCACCTTCTAGCGTAATATAGTCGCCCTCAGCCTTGCCTGTTTTATTATTAATAATACGATAAACATTTTTTTTGCCTGGTGTAGTAACTTTCTCAGCATTATTTGATAATTTAATGCGATCACTCATTGTGCCATCATCTGTTTCAATAGAAACCAATTTATAAACTGCACCTAAGGCTGGTTGATCATATCCTGTAATCAGTTTTGTACCTACTCCCCATCCGTCAACTTTAGCGCCTTGTGCTTTTAAACTTGTAATAGTCTGCTCATCCAAATCATTTGATGCGATAATTTTAGCTTCTGTAAAACCAGCCTCATCTAACATTCTACGAGCTTCTTTAGATAGGTACGCAATATCACCAGAATCTAATCTGATACCTATAAAATTAATAGTATCTCCTAACTCTTTTGCAACCTTAATTGCGGTTGGTACTCCTGATTTTAAAGTATGAAAAGTATCAACTAAGAACACACAATTTTTATGTCGCTCAGCATACTTTTTGAATGCTATATACTCATCACCATATGTTTGTACTAGTGCGTGTGCATGTGTGCCAGATACAGGTATATTAAAAAGTTTTCCTGCTCTAACATTACTTGTAGAATCAAACCCTCCAATAAAGGCTGCTCTAGCGCCCCACAGTGCAGCATCGATCTCTTGAGCTCTTCTTGTACCAAATTCCATCAAAGTGTCATGAGTTGCTATTTGACGAATTCGGCTGGCTTTAGTTGCAATTAATGTTTGGAAATTAATGATATTTAACAAAATAGTTTCAATAAGTTGCGCTTGGATTAAAGGTGCTTCAACTCTTAATAATGGCTCATTACCAAAACAAATTTCACCTTCTTGCATAGATTTAATATTCCCTGTAAATTTCAAATCTTTTAGGTAATTTAGAAAATCTTCTTCATAACCTATCGATTTTAAATATGTGATATCTTCATTTGTAAACCCAAAGTTTTCGATGAAATTCACAACGCGTTTCAATCCGTTGAATACCGCATATCCACTATTAAATGGCATTTTTCGAAAATACAAATCAAACACTGCTATTCTTTCATGGATACCATCATTCCAGTAGCTTTCAGCCATATTAATTTGATATAAATCATTGTGTAACATTAAGCTATCGTCGTTATATTGGTACACTTTAACCTCTCCAATCGACTTAAATATTTACAATTATTTTATCATAATTCATATATAGTAGGTACTTGCATGTTTGATTTACATTTATTTCCTAATAAATTCTAATATAGTGTCGACAAATTTATGACAATTACCTATATTATTCAAGAAACAGTATATGCTCACGTATAATGACAATTGAGGTGTTTTAAATGCTAATAGATAAAGCAAGATCATTTATTCAGACCATGTATAGCGAATTAAAATATAATACTAATGAAATTGAAAATAGAATGAAAGAGATTGAGCAAGAAATTAACTTGACTGGTAGTTACACACATACTTATGAAGAATTATCTTACGGTGCAAAAATGGCATGGAGAAACTCAAATCGTTGTATTGGTAGACTGTTTTGGAATTCTTTAAATGTTAAAGATGCCCGAGATGTATGTGACGAAAAAGAATTTATAAAATTTATACATACACATATTAAAGAAGCTACTAACGGCGGAAAAATCAAACCATATATTACAATTTTTAGTCCTGAAGATACACCTAAAATTTATAATAATCAGTTGATTCGTTATGCTGGTTATGAAAATGTTGGCGATCCATCTGAAAAAAAGGTTACTCGTTTAGCTGAACATCTAGGTTGGAAAGATAAAGGTTCAAATTTTGATATTTTACCTCTGATTTATCAATTGCCTAACGACACTATAAAAATACACGAACTTCCAAATGATATTGTAAAAGAAGTTTCTATACATCATGAACACTATCCCAAGCTTTCAAAATTAGGTTTAAAATGGTATGCGGTACCTATTATTTCAAATATGGATTTAAAAATCGGTGGTATTACTTACCCTACAGCACCTTTTAATGGATGGTATATGGTAACCGAAATTGCTGTACGTAATTTCACAGACACCTATCGTTATAATCTTTTAGAAAAAGTTGCAGAAGCTTTTGAATTTGATACACTTAAAAATAATTCATTTAATAAAGATCGAGCACTCGTAGAGTTAAATCATGCTGTGTATCATTCATTTAAAGCTGATGGTGTTTCTATTGTTGACCACTTAACTGCAGCGAAGCAATTTGAAATGTTTGAACGAAATGAACATCAACAAAACAGAAATGTTACTGGTAAGTGGTCTTGGCTGGCACCTCCACTTTCACCAACTTTAACTTCTAACTATCATCATGGATATGATAATACAATGCATCATACGAATTTCTTCTATAAAAAAGAAGAACCTATGAAGTGCCCTTTCCATTAATTTAAACGAGGTGGCATAATGCATTTATATTATCTAGGACCTAAAGGAACTTTTTCATATCTAGCCGCTAAGCAATTTGAATCACATGAACAGTATGACTTCATTCCATTATCTAACTTGCATGAAGTCATTCAATCCGTATCTAAAGATAAACAGGCTGTCGGAATTGTCCCTATTGAAAACTCTATTGAAGGTACTATTAACATTGTCGCTGATTCATTAGCACATCATGATGTATACGCACATGGTGAAATTCAACTAGATATAGATTTTTCACTTTACGGTCATCATTCAAATTCACTTGATGATATTCATAAAGTATATTCAATTGCTCCAGCAATCAGTCAAACAATAAACTACATTCATCGTCAACAGTTTGACTATGATTATGTAGATAGCACTATTCAAAGCCTTAACATGATAAAAGATGGTATTGGAGCAATAGCTCCTCTTGGGAGTGGGGAAACTTATGGCTACCATACTTTAGATCAACATATACAAGATTACCCTCATAATGTAACTAGATTTTTAGTAGTGAAAAATCATACTCATTTTATTGAACATCCAAACACAACTATCTTCCTTATCACGCCTAAGTATGATAAGCCAGGACTTTTAGCTAGTGTTTTAAATACTTTTACTTTATTCAACATAAATTTATCGTGGATTGAATCTAGACCACTTAAAACTCAATTAGGTATGTATCATTTTTATGTTCAAGCCGATACTGCTATAAATAATGATGTGAATAAAATTATTTCAATTTTAGAGACTTTGGATTTTCAAGTTAAAATTATCGGCGCTTTTAATAAGAAAAACTAACTTTACATGAATTGTAAAAATTCTTGTGAATACAATATTTTTTATAATTTCATAAAATAAGAGGCCGGGACATAATTCCTAGAAAATAGCCAGTAAATGAGTTTTTGTAAATTCATTTACTGGCTTCTTTATTTACAATACTTTGTATTGTTGGCTTGCTTTCTTATGAGACAGCTTCAGCCTATATAAGTCTTCAGCTTGTCCTATTCCCTCATGAGTCTCGCCAAAATACTTTGCTCTTATATGTAATTTCACATTGAAATACTCTAAAAAAATAAGGCACTTTCGTATAATTTAATAAACATCACTAAACTAA
>NZ_KV831334.1:0-79049 GCF_001837075.1 Staphylococcus sp. HMSC063F05 | reverse complement strand
AATAAACATCACTAAACTAAATTAACGAGGTGCCCTAAGTATAAAAATTATGACATGATTCAACTTACTCTACCAATGGAAACTTCAGTAATCATTTTACCTATTAACGATTGTACTCTTATGCTTTTACTATATGATTAATATATTTCTAAATCTTTAATTACTGATGTTTTTCACATCAATACTCTTGATTTTGATTTTTGTTTGTTCCTGATTTAAAGTAAGTCCATTAATATTTTCTAAATGTATTGATTGTGAAGCATCTTCAAATTGATTTGCCGCTATAAAAACGTTTTGATGTTGGACGTGATGATAACTTCTAATATGAATCGCATCTCTTTTCATCTTACCAATAAAAGTATTACCTATCACATTGAAATTCTCACCAGCTTGAGTTTCCATCACTTGTCCTGTAATAGGATCGGCAGCATTTTTACCATCCTTCACTCCAAGAAATCTTATTCCACCATTACAATTTATAAATTTATTTTTTGTAATAAATGTGTCTTTTGACTTTAGAGGAGTTAAAGCATACTCATTTAAATTATCAAAGATGTTTTGATTGATATGAATGTTTTCATAATAGCAGTTATATCTACTGGCATGAGAGCCAATAGCTCTATTCCACGCTTTCATTTTAGGATGATCTGAACAGCCAAAATAACATTTTTCAATGACAACATTTTTCGTAATCGTTCCATCTGTAGTTCCAAATTTAGGAAAAGCACCAGGTACTTGTATGTCCAATTGTACTGCTTCAGAAAAAGAACGATCTCCATCAATATCAAGAAATCCTTTAAATTCACATTCTGATATGTGTAAACCATTGATTCCGCATGCGTCGAGTGCATGCCCTCCAACAATATTTTTGAATGTTACACCTAAAATTTGAATGTCTTCTGCATGTCCCATGCACATGGCTGTATTATTATATGGATATTCGCCTCCATTCATATCAAAAGTTCCTCCTTTAATATAAATGTGACTATTTCCATTATAGCCATGATATAGCTTTAAGCGTCTACCATTTTTTAATAATGCATCTTTCCCTTTTCTTAAAAGTGTTGCACCTTCTTCCAATAACAATGTTGTAGAATCATAAATAACTAAAGCTTTTCTGATATAATAAGTTCCTTTAGGTATATAAACAGTGTGTCTGCCTTTTTTTGCGTAATTTAATGCTTTTTGAATCGCTCTTGTATCCTTATATTTACTTTTTTCTTTTAATCCGAAATCTTTTGCATTGATAAACATGTTATAACTCCTCATATATTTTAAATAATGATTGTGTGCTTAAAGTAAAGTCTATATACTATAATTACATTTCGTTTTAATTATGGTGTATATTTTTACTGCCAATTTAATTTAAACGATTACAAAAGTTTTAGCTTTATATAAATATACCAATCTAACGCTTTTTAAACACATATTGGGAGGCTGTTCTAATGAGTAACAAAGCATTAATCATTGTAGATTACTCTTTTGATTTTATTGACGATAATGGTAAATTAACATGTGGCAAACCTGGACAAGAAATTGAAACTTTTATTACTCAGCGTATAAAAAATTATCATAATAATCAACAGGAAATATTTTTCCTAATGGACTTGCATTATGAAAATGATAAATTTCATCCTGAAAGTAAATTATTCCCCAATCATAATATTCATCAAACACCAGGTCGTGAGTTATATGGCGAGGTAGGTAGATTATACAATTCAATTAAAGACCAAATGAATGTACATTATTTAGATAAAACGAGATACGATTCATTCTACGGTACACCATTAGATAGTTTATTACGTGAAAGACAAATCAATGATATTGAAATTGTGGGTGTTTGCACGGATATTTGTATTTTGCATACCGCTGTTTCAGCATACAATTTAGGTTATAACATCACTATCCCAATTAGAGGCGTAGCATCTTTTAATCAAGATGGTCATCAATGGGCACTCTCCCATTTTAAAAATTCTCTTGGTGCAAAAGTAGAAGATTAAACAACAATCATGATAAAATATGATTAACAATATATGTATAAGGAGATATTGAAAATGACAAAAACTTTTATTTTCGGGCACAAAAATCCAGATACTGATGCTATTTCTTCAGCTTTAATTATGGCTGATTTTGAGCAACAAACTGGTAATACTGAAGCAAAAGCTTATCGTTTAGGTGAAATAAGTGCGGAAACTCAATTTGCACTAGATTATTTTAACGTAGAAGCTCCAGAATTATTAAACGAAGATTTAAAAGGACAAGATGTTATTTTAGTCGACCATAACGAGTTTCAACAAAGTGCAGATACTATTTCAAACGCTACAATTAAACATGTGATAGATCATCACAGAATTTCTAACTTTGAAACAGCTGGCCCTTTATACTATAGAGCAGAACCAGTTGGTTGTAGTGCAACAATTTTATATAAAATGTATAAAGAACGTGGATTTGAAATTAAACCAGAAATCGCTGGACTTATGATTTCAGCTATAATTTCTGATAGTTTATTATTTAAATCACCTACCTGCACAAAAGAAGATGTAGATGCTGCTCAAGCACTTAAAGATATTGCAAATGTTGATTTAGAAGCATATGGTTTAGAAATGTTAAAAGCAGGTGCTTCAACTACAGATAAATCTGCTGAAACACTTGTCAATATGGATGCTAAATCATTCAATATGGGAGATTATGTAACACGTATTGCTCAAGTCAATACTGTAGATATTGATGAAGTTTTAGATCGTAAAGAGGAATTTGAAAAAGTTATGTTAGAAATGAGTGCCAATGAAAAATACGATTTATTCGTTCTTGTAGTTACTGATATTATTAACAGCGATTCTAAAATCCTTGTAGTTGGTGCTGAAAAAGATAAAGTTGGAGAAGCATTTAAAGTACAACTAGATGATGGTATGGCTTTCTTATCTGGCGTTGTATCACGAAAAAAACAAGTTGTTCCTCAAATCACTGAAGTTTTAACTCAATAACTTTAAAAGCATTAAAACTATATTGTTGCCCATGATATATTTTTTCATCCTAGAGTAATTTCTCAGTAGTTGATTGATTTAATAACACATTGATATCAGGTGTTATTAAATTGTTAGTTCTAAATTTCAGGAGTGGACTAAGAATTCGATATGAATTCTATTCCACTCCCTTTTTGTAACTTTTTAAACAAAATTTTTATATTTAAGAAGAAATAATCACTAATCTTTTTATGTTCTCATTTAATATATTCAGGACTATCTCAACCTCTTTACCAAAAAAATAATTTGGAGGTAATTTTATGACAATAATTAGAGATAAATTTAACAATAGTAAAGCTTTTTTTAATACGCATAAAACAAAAAACCTTAAATTTCGAAAACAACAACTTAAATTACTAAGTAAAAATATCAAAAATCATGAAAATGAATTATTAGATGCCTTATATAAAGATTTAGGTAAAAGTAAGGTTGAAGCATACGCAACTGAAATTGGTATGCTTTTGAAAAGCATAAAGCTAATGCGCAAAGAGTTAAAAAATTGGTCGAAAACCAAACAAACGGATACACCACTCTACTTATTCCCTACAAAGAGTTATATTAAAAAAGAACCTTACGGTACGGTGCTTATTATAGGACCATTTAATTATCCGGTTCAATTAGTTTTCGAGCCTCTCATCGGAGCAATAGCTGCCGGAAATACTGCTATAGTTAAACCTTCAGAGTTAACACCTCATGTTGCCATTGTGATCAAGGACATCATTGAAGATACATTTGATGAAGCATACGTTTCTGTTGTTGAAGGTGGTATTGAAGAAACCCAAACGTTATTAAGTCTACCATTTGATTATATGTTCTTTACTGGCAGTGAAAAAGTCGGAAAAATTGTCTATGAAGCTGCAGCAAGAAAATTAATTCCAGTTACTCTTGAACTTGGCGGTAAATCACCTGTCCATTGTCGATGATACAGCCAATATCAAAGTAGCGAGTGAACGTATTAGTTTTGGTAAATTTACTAATGCTGGTCAAACATGTGTCGCTCCAGATTATATATTAGTTCAGCGGAAAGTTAAAAATGATTTAATAAAAGCTCTTAAAAAAACAATTACTGAATTTTACGGAGAAAATATTGAAAAAAGCCCTGATTTCGGACGGATTGTTAATCAAAAACACTTTAATCGGTTGAATGACTTGATTCAAATTCATAAAGATAATGTTGTTTTTGGAGGTAATAGTTCTAAAGAAGATTTATATATTGAACCTACTTTATTGGATAACATAACCAATGACAATAAAATCATGAAAGAAGAAATATTCGGCCCCATTTTGCCTATTATTACTTATGATAATTTCGATGAAGTACTTGAAATCATCCAAAGTAAATCAAAACCACTAAGTTTGTATCTTTTTAGCGAAGATGAAAACATGACACATAGAGTGGTTGAAGAATTATCATTTGGGGGCGGTGCAATTAACGATACGTTAATGCATTTAGCTAATCCTAACTTACCTTTCGGTGGTGTAGGTTCTTCAGGCATAGGTCAATATCATGGTAAGTATTCTTTTGATACATTTAGTCATATGAAATCATACACATTTAAATCTACACGTCTAGAATCGAGTTTATTTTTCCCTCCATATAAAGGTAAATTTAAATATATTAAAACCTTCTTCAAGAACTAGTGTTAGTTATCTCCATATGATTTGCCCTTGAGTGATATACAGAGTTTTGTTTTTTTATCTCATAATCACTCAAGGGCTTTTTATATCACTTTTCTATTATTCAAAGACATCTTATAGTAGTACACAAACACCTTCATTTGCTATAGCTTTTTTATCTTTTAATGAAAGTTTACCAGTTATGTTATCACGTTCAAAAATTGAAACTTTTGATTCTCCTTCTTGATGTGCGCAAATTAAATAGTTATCTGATTCAGTTATATTAAAGTCTCTTGGAAAGGCATCGTAACTTGGTTGTATTTCAATACTTCTCAGTGATCTGCCATCTTCTAAAACTTCAAATATAGCAATACTATCATGCCCTCTATTACTTATATATAAGTGCTTCCCATCATGTGATAGTCTCACTGCTGCTAATTTCGATTCCCCGTTAAAGTCACTTGGAATAGTTGAATGTCTCTCTAGCTCAATGAACTTACCGTCTTGGTATTCTGTAACACTCACCTCATTTGATAGCTCGTGAACGATATACGCGTGTCGTCCATCATTACTAAAAGCGATGTGGCGAGGCCCGTCTGAATTTTTGAATTGAGAAACTGCATATTGTTTTAAACCATCCTCACCAAATTTGTATGTTACAACTCTATCTGTACCTAAATCAGTAGCTACAACATACTTATGATCAGGTGTTTCATTTAAAAAATGAACATGTGATGAATCTTGTCTTTCATGTGAGCCAGTTGGAAATTCATGCGCAAGTTCTTCTATTAATTTCTCTATTGCTCCCGTAATTTGATTTAATTTATAAATCCTTGCAAGTCCTGCACCATAAACCGCTTCAAATAAATATTTACCATTACTAGACACTTGAATGTAACAACCAGTTCCCTGTTTTGATTCTAGACATTTATTAATTAATTCCAGTTGTCCATCTTCTTTAATACTAAAACTAGCTACACCACATTCTTCACCTTCTTTAGTAATCGCATATAAAAACGATTCATTACGAGTAAGATAAGTTGACGCTTCAATTTCATAACCAGTTTCTAACGCTTCAATAACTCCTGTTTCGTCATTTAGTTTGAAGCGATATATACCTTTACCACTCTTTTTAGTATAAGAACCTATATAACCTAATGTCATACCAAAACCTCCATAAAATCATTAATCATTGATTCAATTTTACCTTTAAGTATGTTTAATTTACAACGAAAAGTCATTTTACTTATTAACTTACTACTTATGATAACGAAATCAAATTAGAAATTACTTCGATCATACTAAAACATCACGAACAATTATAATGCCAAAAACTTTATATTGAAAAACAGAACAAATGTTCGTATAATGAAACTATAAGGATTAAGGTGATTGAATAATGAAAGATATATTTAATGAAATGGATTACCGTAATATACCACGAGACATGCTAGATAAAAATATTCCTACCGGTCGTGGTATGGTTAAATGGGCACCTTTTGTTATATGTACTAATCTCATAAAAAAATCTAATTTAATAGGGTTCAAACATAATATATATGTAAATTATGTTTGAACCCTATATCTATTTATTTTTTACTAATATCATTTAAAATGGCTCGCAATTCTTCAATTTCTTTGTTATTTAATTCTTCATTTTTCGCAAAATTTAGCACTAAACTTTTCATGTCCCCTCCATACAGTTTATTAAGAAAGGTTTTAGCAGTTTTCATTTTAATATCGTCTTCTTTAATATTTGATGAGTAAAAATAAATATTCTCTGATTTGTATCGTTTTATAATCTCTTTTTTATATAGTCTTGTGATTAATGTTCTAATCGTTTTATCGCTAACTTCTTTATATTTTTGAATTTCAACTACAATTTCATTAGCTGATACTGATTTTTTATCCCATATTATATTCATAACATCCCATTCAGCCATAGATATTTCAACTTGCTTATTGGCCATTTAAAACACCCATTTCTTTTAATATTTTTTCACTGATTAATTCAGCATTTTTCCCAGACGGGTTTCCATCTGATAAATGTGTAGCAAAATAATACTTATCATGATTAGTAATTACGTAACCTACAAACCACCCATTATTATACTTCCCGTTTACTATACCTGTACCTGTTTTCCCATACAGTTCATACTTTTCATTTTTCTTAATCAATAATGAAGAAGATAATTGATTCTTTGCTTTTTTACTAAAATGGTTTTTTTGTTCCATCATATTTTTAAAAACTATTACTTGTTCAAGATTAGATATTTTCAAACTATCTTCCATCCAATAGCTTTTATAACTTCCCAAATTTTCATTACCATAATTTAATTGCTTGAGTTGAGCCGCAATATAGTTCTTTGGTATTTGATTACTAATACGTTCGAAGTACCAATTAACTGAATTTTGCATTGCTGTATTTAAATCTTGTTCCTTATTCCAAGACTCGAAAGGATAATGTTTATGATTCCATGACATACGTGAATTTTTATCACTTATGATATGACGGTCAAGTCCAAACATCGCTAAATAAATTTTATAAGTTGAATCAGGAGAATATCTTTTTCTACTTTCTTTTTCATTATAAATATAGTATTTGTCTTTCTTCATGCTGTACATGACGAAAGATCCACTATTTGAACCAAAATTTTTACTTTCATCTAAAATTTGGTGATCGTTCTGTAAGGGCTTTTTATAATTATAATCAGTTATGGATTGTCCCATCAAAAACTGGCTTTGAATTACTATGAGCAAAAAAGTAAAAATACAAATAAAAATTGGAATTAATTTAGACTGTTTTTTCAAATTGGCTTCTTTTATATTAATTAATCTTCTTTTGAGTAATGACTTTTTACCATTAAATGAATGGCTTAATATATTTTTATTAAAAAATGGAATATTTAATACGGAGTCCATAATAGATTCCGCATAAGTTTTAAATTCATTTTTGTTAATATTATTAAGAACAAATCTATCGGCTTCTACTTCATTGTCATGAATTATCTTTCTTTTTACAATATGTATTAATGGATTGTAACTCATAACAATAGAGAAGATATTAAAGATAATTAAATGTAAAGTATCTCTATTTTTAGCATGAGCATATTCGTGCAGTATTATATATTTTAGTCTTTTATCAATTACACTTTTAAAATATGAACTAGGAATCAAAATAATATATTTCCCATACCAAAAAGTTATTGGAGATTGAATAGTCTCTGCTTTTCGAATCACAATACTTTTTTTATATTGATGGTTGAAAAGTATCGTATCTACTTTATTTTTTTCATTTTCGTTTAGATAAAGTGACTGTTTCTTTAAATATTTAAGATATAATAAGGATTTCAAAAATTTAAAACTTAAAATAATAACTAAAACTATCCAAACAACTGTGCAGATATTATCAATTGAATCCCAATTAAACTTATGGATATCTGTTGTGAACTCTTGAATAGGTTTGGTGGTATTTATGTTATGGTTCAAGTCGTGTGACTTACTTTCAACTGTGGGCGCTTGATTATTCACATTATTAAATTTTATAAAAGAGAATTTAATTGGGATAAAAGGTATTAATCCAGCAAGCACAGTTAGATACCAAACTTTATAATTTAAACTATAATTAAAATAGCGTTTTAATATGTACTTAAAAAATACTAACAATAGAAATATAAAACAAAAGCTTACTACGCTCGTTATTAGTAATTTAGCCATTTTGACACCTTCTTTCAAATATTTATAATAAACTATTGACACAAATATTACAAATGTAATATTATTTATTCATAAAAATTATATTTGTAATATTGGAGGGTTTATTTTGAAAAAGTTAATATTTTTAATTGCAATTGCTTTAGTTTTAAGTGCATGTAATTCAAACAGTCCACATGCCAAAGAGTTAAATGATTTAGAAAAAAAATATAATGCTCATATTGGTGTTTATGCTTTAGATACTAAAAGTGGTAAGGAAGTAAAATTTAATTCAGATAAGAGATTTGCCTATGCTTCGACTTCAAAAGCGATAAATAGTGCTATTTTGTTAGAACAAGTACCTTATAATAAGTTAAATAAAAAAATACATATTAACAAAGATGATATAGTTGCTTATTCTCCTATTTTAGAAAAATATGTAGGAAAAGATATCACTTTAAAAGAACTTATTGAGGCTTCAATGACATATAGTGATAATACAGCAAACAATAAAATTATAAAAGAAATCGGTGGGAACAAAAAAGTTAAACAACGTCTAAAAGGACTAGGAGATAAAGTAACAAATCCAGTTAGATATGAGATAGAATTAAATTACTATTCACCAAAGAGCAAAAAAGATACTTCAACACCTGCTGCTTTCGGTAAGACTTTAAATAAACTTATCGCAAATGGAAAATTAAGCAAAGAAAACAAAAAATTCTTACTTGATTTAATGTTAAATAATAAAAGCGGAGATACTTTAATTAAAGACGGTGTTTCAAAAGACTGTAAGGTTGCTGATAAAAGTGGTCAAGCAATAACATATGCTTCTAGAAATGATGTTGCTTTTGTTTATCCTAAGGGCCAATCTGAACCTATTGTTTTAGTCATTTTTACGAATAAAGACAATAAAAGTGATAAGCCAAATGATAAGTTGATAAGTGAAACCGCCAAGAGTGTAATGAAGGAATTTTAATATTCTAAATGCATAATAAATACTGATATAATTCTATCTTTCATAAAAATTCATAATATCGTAGAACATATATATTATTTATAATTATATATGTTCTATTTTTTGTGTTCACATTAATTTTAAAAGAGAAAATACCATTAACATACCTAACATTATAATTCCAGTAACTATAGTTATAAAATCTCGATAATCTTACTCAGCTTTTCTATCTAGAAAATAACTTATTTTGAATTAATTAATCACCTTAACAAATTATATAATCCTTGCCGAAAAAGAACATACGTTCTATAATGATGATGAGGTGGTTAACATGATTCCAAATCCTAATGCGCCAGATGAATATAAATATGAAACTGATTATAGAAAAATACCAAGAAAATATTTAAAACCTAAAATCCCTCAAGGGCGGGGAAAAATCAAATGGCAAGCTTTTGCGACTCTCCCAAAACAGTTTGAAATTTTAGAGCAAATCATAATGAATCAAGATAAAGTTGAAAAACCATTGCTAACATATGATTCATTAGATAATTTAGATCAGATTTTCCAAATAAAAATTAGAAATGATGAGTTATGTACAATCACATATTGGGAAGACGGTAACATTTCAAAATATACGGGAAAAATTTTAAAAAAGGATGAAATTGGTAATACATTTTCCTTTTCTGATACTAACAATAATATATATAATTTAAATAATACTAACGTTTGTAGTATCACTTAGCACTATTTAAACTTTTTAAAAGCTTAAATAGTGTTCTTATAATTACCTTTTTCGAAATACTTCTAGCAAAATCATTATAAGTATGATACTGATATTAAATATATTATTTTTATCACTGAAAAAAATTTCTACTACTTGGAAAATTGATAAAAGACTTATTATTAACAAAAGTTTATTTAATTTTTCGCTTCTTTCTTCTTCCTTATATGACTGCTCCAATTCAATTAGTGATAATTCTTCTTTTTTTAATTCTTCAATATACTGAGGAGATTTAAAATCATTATTATTCTTTAGATACAAATATAAATATAAACTAGGTAAAAGCTCTGTTCTATAAATAATTGCAATAGATCTCTTGAAATTTAGTATCCATTGTCTAAAATATAGGGCTTCTTTTTTTCCATTTAAATTATATTGTTGATACCCATACAATTGTAATTCATTTAACATAGTTTCTAAGAAAAAGAAATTAGCAGAACTACTGAAATAAATTGCCATTTGAGAACATTGTTCTAAAACATCTCCTTCTTGCTCATTCATCCAAACTACAAAAATTGATGCTTTATTCAAGAAATTTATATAATTATCGCTATAACCATCTTGCCTAAAATGTTTACTTTTTCCTTCAAATGAAAAAATAGGCGCATTTACTAACCACTCTTGAATTTTCACATCCTCATAAAAAGGATCATCAGTAAATTCATTTTCATTAGCTAAATAATAAACTTCAAAGTCCATATTTTTAGATACTTTATATTCAAAAATATCCTTACTATTATTTTTTATAATTCTATTAATTTGCCTAGAAACATCTCTAATATTTTTACCATGTCTATTGCCATACAATTGATACTGTCTTTGTCTATTATTATTTTCTTGATTAATTAGAGGATATATCGTATCTTTTACATATGAGAAAGTACTATACAAGTCGCTTCCAAAGTCTATACTCTCTAAATCTTCAATGATTTCTACAACAAATGTACCATTGTTAAATATAGTTAAGGTTAAAAAAAATAAATTTAAAGTGTTATCATGAGTAATTTCAATATGTGGAGTGAATATATATTTTTTATATTTGTATCCATGTATATTTTTTTGATCAAACAATCCTTCATTAATATTTACATTAGTAGCAAATTTTTCTAAAAATTTTTCTAGTTTTTCGTGATATTCTTTTGTATGTCTTTTATATTTTCCAGGTAAAACCCAATAATCATAATTTACCTGGGGGTTGTCAGGAGATAAAATGCGTATAACTCCTTTTACATTCAATAGAATTTCCTCAATTTTTTCAAACCAAGGGTTCATGTTATTATCTTTTATATTTATAGCAGTAGCATATTGATATGTTACTTTATAGCCTTGTAATTTATTAATATCTTCAAGAATCTTTTCATTTTTATTGTCCATTATTTTAAATATCCTCATATAACCTAGAATATAAAACGCTAATTTCTTCTTTCAACATTTTTTTCTCTTTTTCTAAAGAATTTACTCTTCTTTTTAAAGAGGAAATTAACGCATCTTTACCGTCATTTTTATTTTTATGAACAAATATTTCATTGTTTTGTTCACGTAACTTCTCTATTTTCTTTCGAATTTTATTATTTTTATATAATGTAGCTTTAGAAACTTTTGAATGTTTAGAAACGATATTAAAGTTAATTTCTTTATTTTTTTGAACTAAATCATTTATTGCTTTATCAACTTTTTTCTCGGTTTTAACTTTTCGTTCTGCATGTAACTGTTTTAATTGTTCTTGTCTATTAAATTTTTCCATTTTAACCTCTATACTTTTATTCTATTACTTCTCCCGAATATAATGTTTCCATCTTTTATATTACCTAGTATTTCTTCATATTTATTTAATATATTAGTGTGTTTTTCAACCATATCTTGCCTATTATTATTTTTAGCTAATTCTATAGATTTGACCGTTGATTTGATATGTAATTCATATTTTTCAACATCTAAATCAGAAAATCCAATAGCTAAATCCTTACATGGTTTCCCAGAATTACAAGTTAGGCATGGCGGAGCTTCCATGTATGGACAATCGCCGCTCAATCTAGCATGACAAGTACCATAAGGATTGTCCATTGCATTTAATTTATGTTCTTGCCATAAAGAATTCAATGCTTTTTCAGATAGTTCACTACTATGCTGTATATTTTTAATTTTACCGTCAACATCAAAACTAAAAGCTCCTTGATCAATAACTGATTCAAAAGCCTTTCTTTTTGTATCATCAAGTAACTTAGCATATCTTAGAGTCATTTCTGGTGAGGAATGTGCTAATAATTCTTGTATAGTTAATATATCTGCTCCACCATTTAACAATTTTACTGCATAGGTATGTCTAAATTGATGAGTTTTGAAATGGAAGATTTCTCCTTGTTCATCAATAATATTTTTAGTTTTTGATAAATGATTTAAGTGTGCCCTGACCATATGTTGTGTATAGGGCATTCCCTTTCTTTTTCCTTTATGAATAGCAAAAATATAATTATTAGGATTATTATCTTTTGTACTTTTAATT
The DNA here is from genome assembly GCF_001837075.1 of Staphylococcus sp. HMSC063F05. Lineage (NCBI taxonomy): Bacteria > Bacillati > Bacillota > Bacilli > Caryophanales > Staphylococcaceae > Staphylococcus > Staphylococcus sp. HMSC063F05. The sequence goes on along the minus strand of NZ_KV831334.1, from coordinate 66,477 downwards.
TTAGAATCGGCTATTAAAACTGCTACTATATCAGCTAATTTATTATCAATTGGTATTCTATGTCCTTTAACAAAAGTTTTAGCAATATCTGTTATTATTGAATACTTTCCATTAACTTTTGCAAGGCAATTATTTTTTAATGTCAATACATCAGAAATTCTTAATCCCGTTTTAAAAGCTATCCAAACTACAGGTATTAAATCTTTGTGCAAATCATTTATATGCTCAAAAAGCTGTTCCAATACAAAATCTGGGATATAATCAATTTGGCTACTATTTTTCTTTTCGTGTTTAGGTAAGTCTTGTGGATAAATTAAAAATCGTATATCTTGGTACGGTGCTATAGCATAGTTTTGAGTTATAATATCGTTTAAGAATCTTCTAATTGTTTTTAATTCTTCTCTCACAAAGTTCTTAGTACTTCGCAAATTTTTATTAGCTGCATATTCAAATAAAAATTCTATATATGATTCGATATGACATCTATCTAGTTCGTTTAAACTATTCCTTGTTTCTTCATTTTTAGTTATATTTTGAAAAAACCTAGTTAAAACTCTTATATAAAACCTTGCTGTAGCAAATACTATATCACCAGTTATCAAACGTTTTTTTAAATATTTTTTTGCTGATTCTCGCATTTTAATTGACTCAATTTTTTCAAAGTTTAAATAATTGCCAGTTAGTGTCTTATTATAACTCAATCCATATTTTTCTAAATTTCTAATATCCCATTTATCTTTTTCCCATTCTTCTCGCTTATCAATGAACTTAATTAGATTAATGTACATATTCTTTAAAAAAGAAGCTAGCCCACTTTTGTATTCATAATCACCAAAAACTATTGTTGATGATCTTCTTTTTATTGGTATATTATTTGCAGTCAACCAATTAAACCAGTGCTTTTCTAATATATTTATATCACAATCAAGTAAAGAATTTAAATTTGGATAAACTTTATTAAAGAACTCAGCAATCTTATTAATCTTCACTGCTCCAGTATTAAATAAATTAGATAAAGACCAATCCTCTTTAACTATCAGTTTCAAAAAAAGGTATTTAAATTCTAAATTCAAATTTTTATTTTTAATCCTAAAGAAAACATTTTTTCTTTTGTCTCTATAGTTCTTGATACTATCTTGAAATTGCTTGAATTTGTTAAAAGCTGAAATGTGCCACTCATCATTTTTAAAAAAGTAATCATCATATATTTCAGTTATTAAAACCTCTCCTTTTATATTGATGGCTCTACTTTGTAATGTACATAATTCATTAATAATAGTACTGTTTGTAGGTAAATTAATTGGTATTGACATAGTCATTCCCCTTTATTAAAAACTTGAAATTGATGCTTTACTTTATTCCAATCTTCGCGTATATCTTCTTCAGTAGGATGAACATATAAATTAATAGTCGTTTGTATATTACTATGACCAAGTCTTTCTTGAACTTGTTTAATATCCTTAGTTTCATTATAAAAAACAGTTGCATGTGTATGGCGAAATAAATGAGGGTGAACATTTATAGATGTTTTATGTTTTAGCCTTTTAAATAATGAACATATATCGCTATAATTCATAGCTTCTCCTACATTTCTCCCCTTTATTTTTACAAAAAGATAATCAGAACATATTGAAAGTTCGTCAATTATTTCGTAGACATAATCATCATATAAATCAATTAACGATTGAGAAATAAATATTTTTCTTTCACCAGTTTTTAAATAAGTACCATTGTCATTTAATCTATTTTTCAAAACTATTTGATGGCCTTTTCTAAAGTCAAATTTAATATCATCAATACGTAATGATAATACCTCACCTATACGTAATCCTGTTTCATATAATAATTGTATTAAGAATTTATCTCTAATATTATTAGTTTCTCCTAATAATTTCTTAACCTCCGCATTAGTTAATACTTCTATCTTTTTCTTTGGTTCTTTAACTTTCAAAATATTTTTCAACGTTCTATAGTCCTTATTTACGTGATGCATAAAACTTTTATATTTTTTAGAGTATTTACTTTCCATATGTATAAAATCATAGAAATTAACATCTAATTTTTTGCTCCTATAGAGATAATCATAAAAATTAGATACTACGGTCATAGTCAGATTAATTGTCTTAGGACTAATGCTTATTTCTTTTCGGTGATAAGAGAGGACATTCTCATTTTCAAAAGGTTTTTTCATCCATCTTATAAAATCAACAAAGTTATCAAAACTAACTTCTTTATAGCATATCTTTTTATTTTCTAAGTAAACAAAAAATTTTTTTAGCGCATAGGCATAGGTTTTCTTGGTATTTAAACTTTTCTTAACACTATCCAGATACTTCAAATATCTTACTGCATCTACTATAGGTTCATTATTACCATCTAAAATCATAAAATTGATACCATTCTTAGATTTTACTTCTACTATTTTCATAATAATCTCATTTCTAAATTTAATAGTATAAGTATACATTATTTCAACTCTTTTTACATCCTACATATTAAACTTATTACACATAATAAAAAAGACTATTTAATATTTTTACTTTGTTTATTTTTTCTTAAAACATGATTCATTTTAAACAAAATAGTCTATATTCTTTAACATATATATAACCATTCGCAACTTTACCAGAACAGTTTGAAACAATTTATCAATATATGATAGATCAAAATAAAGTGAGCAGACCAGTGCTTTCAGACGACCAACTTTCGCAACTAAATATACATTTACATGAAGCACTACAACAATCACGCCCAGTCAATATCAAATATTACGAAGAAGGATATATTAACTTTATAGAGCTCATTGTACATCGGATTGATTCAATAAATTATGAGATTGAAGGTACTGCTCCTCATTCAAGAGAACGTCATAAAGTTTCATTTTTAGATATTATAGATATTTCTTTTATATAAAGAGTACAAGAGAATTTATTATGAATTTCTCATTTTACACTTATATAACCACCAACATACTTAGTGTTATCTAAAGCCTTTCTGAATGAAATCATTTAATTATTAATTTTAGAATTCAATAATTAATTTTGACTGATAATTGGTAAAATCAACTAATAAAAATAAGCCTACACATCTCAATGATGTACAGGCTTATTCCTAAATTATTATAAATTAATTGTTGTTTTCGATATCAGAAACGATTTCTTTCGTTTTTCTTTCGATATCTTCAAAGTCTTTTTTAAAAATATAAGCAAAGGCAACTACACCGATGCCTACTACTACTGTAGTAATAGCTAATAAACTAAAGACAAATTTGAATAATCCTTTAATAAAGTTCCACATTAGTTTTCACCTCTATAATTAATATGCATAGCTACATTTCATAATGATAGCATACTTAACTTTATCATTAAATATATACCCTTTTTACGGGTAATTATTCTAAATATGAATATAAATTATGATAATATATCAACTAAAGATGCTTAAAATGAAACAATTAAATGATTTCTTTAATCATGGTACACACAGATTAACTTAGCAACCAAGATTTTAATTTATCAGTGATTACTTTGTAATTATCAATATTCAGAATGATCACTCCTATTGAGATAATGTCATTATCTTAATTTAGATTGTATGATTTACGTAAATCAAGTTCAATTAATAATAAGTTACTTTTATATTACATTGAAGTAAAAATATAAGGAGAGATTATAAAATGCAAAAAGTACGTTCTGATATAATGACTCATCGTGGTTCTCACTATGATTTAGGAGTAAAGACTGCTCTTTGGTTACAAACCACTCCTTTATTAAAAAATCGAAATAAAGAATGGCGAAAGAGAATTCCACGTTTTGATATTGATGTCAAGGAAACCTATGATATATTTCAAATCTATTCGCCACAGATTTGGGAAGAAATAATTGGTATGCAAGATGTATTGAATCTACCTACAAAACAAATGATTTTAAATTTTGGCCATTATCGATTTACTGATTTAAAGGACAGTGGTTGCACAGTATATAAAGGTCGTGATTTTTTAGTCCGAAATTATGATTATCATCCTGCAACATATGATGGTAGATACTTATTATTTCAACCTAATGACGGGGGATTATCTCAAATAGGACCGACTTCAAGAGTGACTGGTAGAATGGATGGTATGAACGAGTATGGTTTAGTTATGGCATATAATTTTATGCATCGTAAAAAGCCTGCAAATGGATTTGTATGTTACATGGTTGGTCGGCTAATACTTGAAAATTGCAAAAATGTAACTGAAGCAATCAAATTTTTAAAGGAAGTACCGCATCGTAGTTCATTCAGTTATATACTAATGGATAGACATTCGAATTATGCCATTGTCGAAGTTACACCTCGATCAATAGATGTAAGGTATGAACATATATGCACAAATCATTTTGAATTGCTTACCCATGAAAATAGAAACTATACAAGAGAATCTAAAGAACGCTTAAATCGTGTAATAAATAAAACAACTCCTTCTACAAACAAAGATATCGCATTCAAATTATTTAACGACCCGCAATACGAAATCTATAGCAACCTATTTAAAAGTTGGTCTGGTACAATTCATACTTCACTATATGAACCTAATTCATTAATAGCATGGATGGCATTAGGTCAAAACAGTCATCCAACCTCAATCAATTTTTCTAATTGGTTAAAAGGAAAGAAATTGAATATAAATTACTTTGAAGGCGAAATAGATACACCATTAACTTTTGCCACATACTAATTAAAAATTCGACCCTATCTTGATAAATCAAAGGGTCGAATAATTTATATTATTTATTCAATTTTAATATCGCCATCTACAGTGTAAAATTCCAATATATTATCGCTATTTCCCACTTTTCCTTTATCGAAATATCGATTTTTAATTTCTTTATTTCCATGACCAGGATGAAGTTTAAGCAAAGTGTTTTTAGGTTTTTCGCCAAAATGATAATTAATATTACCTCTTTGTGTAGAAGCTTTTATATCATTGTTAGATTTCATGTCCGTCATAGAAATATCTCCTCTATTAACCAAGAAAACAGTATCACTTAATGTACTATTTTTAACATGAGTTATACCCTTATCAAGCTTCATACGACCTTCCCTGATTAAACAGTCTGTAATATAAAAATTTGCTTTAGAAGATTCGATGTTTACCTGATTGAGTTCAGATCGTTTAAGTTGTATAATTCTATCTGTTTCCAATGAAACATGTTTCAAATTCACTTGATTTAAATCAATTTCTCCCAATAACGATTGAATATTAAGAGATTTAAGGTCTTTTTCTGGTACAACAATTGTTAGCTTTCTATTGTTTGAGTGAAATGGATTAAAATTTAATCCATATCCTCTATCTACTGCACGTTTTTCTTTAATACTTAACCTTTTATTATTTTTTGTAACATTTATTTTATTATCTCCAGTAAAATAAACAGCTAATTTTTTTCCAGAAATTATATTAACATTGGTTGTTACTGTACTTATAGATAAATGTTCAATTTTGCTATTTATTGTTTTGGTATAATGTCGATTATCGTATTTATTTTTATCTATAGTAAACCACGTCATAGCACCACTAGCAAAGAAAATAATAAATATGATTAAACCACTAATAAAAAGCTTTTTCATTCTTTAACGCTTCCTTTAACAGTCTTTATATACCAAAGAAGATATTTCAAAATAAGTTTATGAATTATTTCACCAATTTTCAAAGTAATAACAATAAACATAATTCCTAAACCTGTAAAAGAAATTGAAAAAAACACATTACTTATAGCATTTTCGAAACCATGTAATACTGAATAAAATAATAAAACAAATGGTGCAAAGATAAAACAAATAGAAATAAGGAAACAGAATAGAATAAGTAATGCAATGATAACAACCGGTATTAAAATAATAAATAACGACAAAATACCAAGACTTAACGATGCTAGTATTGCTCTTACTATGTTTGCTAAGGTTGGTTTGTAACTAGCATAATGAATAGCACTTCTAGCTTTTACTTCTTTGGAAATATGATAAGGATCATTTAACTTTTTTATAATTTGTGATTCACTAATCCCTTTCAATTCTTCTTCATAGAACAAGTTTTCATACTTGTGCATAATACTATCTTTTTCTTCCCTAGGTAAATCATCTAAAGCTAATTCTAATTCATTTAAGAAGGTTATTTTATCCATATTTACGCACGCTCTCAATCTGAACTAAAAAATATCTAATACTTTTTGATTATTATTTACTAAAGAACTCAATTCTTTTAACAATGTTATCTTTATATAAAATGTTTAATTTTAATTTATTAAAACGGTCTACATAAGTCATTGAGTGATAATTTTTCCCTACTTTATTAATCTTGTAGTTTTCTCCCAATTTATTGATGACTTTATCAATTGGGTCACCCATTTTAATACCAAAATTTGTTTCAACTTTATCATCTTTGACTAAAACCATGCCTTTAACCTTATGCGTTTTATTTTTTACTTTTACTGTAAAATCTTTATGATTTTTATCATTGTAAAAGGTATATCTATCTAATTTAATTTTCTTATTAACCACAAATCCTTTTTGATTAAAACCATGATTTAAACTAATTTGATTCACACTGTAACCAGATAAATCCACAGATTTTATACTTTTGTAATAAGTCAAACCTATCAATAAAGAAATAGCTCCAGTTAAAAAAATAGCGAATATTAACCATCTACTTTGAATTCGCACCTGAGTCACCACTTTCACTCTTGTTCTAATTAATATAGCATATGCACAATGTAGTTTCATCTAACAAGATAGTCACATTATTTAATATACATATATTAAGTTACTTTAATTTCTTTAAACTCAAAAAATTGATATAACATTTTAAATTATTCAAGGGAGGGGTTTTATATAAGAAATTTAGAAACTTATTTTAATAAAAGTCAAACACTCAATGAATTCATTAATAAAATACAAGAAAGTAAAGACAATTTATTATCCATTTATAATTTCTTCCACCTGCCACTTAATGATGCACGTTTAAATCAATTAAGAGAATCGAATTATTATAAGGTGCTTATAATTAAAGAGGATTGGTGTGGCGATGCCATGATGAACATTCCAATATTAAAGCATACTATTGAATTTCTGAACATCATAGCAAGAGTATTTCATAGAGATGATGATACACATCTGATTGATCAATATTTAACAAATGGTAAATCAAGGGCTATCCCTATCTTTGTCTTCATGAACGATTCATTCGAACAATTGACAGTTTGGAGACCAAGAGCAAAAAAGTACAAAGTTTTGTCAATAAAATTAGAAGTAATAAATTGCCAGATAAAACCCATCCTAATTTTGATTTTTACTCAATAATTAATCAACTTTTATATAAATAAAACGAGTGGGACAGAACTCATCATGAATTCTACGTCCCACCCTATAAAATACGCCTCATAAATTTTAGTTAATGACTAAACAATTTTTATATGTTTAAATCACTTAACTAACTTCTCCACATTTTACTATTTAAATATCCCTCTTTGATGCATATAACATATTTGCAATAAATAAGACCACTATTGATGCAATAGAGATAAACCATTGCCAATTAGAGAATTTAATCTCACCAGTCATTTTTTCAGTTAAATACGTAAATGGTATATATTTAAATGAATCCTGAATATCATCGCCAATATTCGGAATCATTGGAATAAATGGCTGAATAAACGGAACGATGAGTATTAAAAAAATACCTAGAGTAAATATGACAGCAGGTTTTTCTACTATTAAAGTGATTAGTAATAAGAATAATCCAAAGAATAAAAAGAAAATAAGGTAAAACCAAATATTATTTAAAAATCTATCTCCATCCATTTTTTCACTTTTAGTTGTAGATTGTATAATAATTATTACCAAGTAGTGAATAATTGTAAATAAGAATGAAATTAATACAATAGATACTGTTTTAGTAATGATATAGCCCATTCTGCTAGTTATTCTGCTCATAAACAATTGTATAGTACCTTGTGAGTAATCTCTTGTTATTGTTTTTATAATGAATAAAAGACCAGCAAACAAGAAAAGCCAATTAGCTAAATTAAAAACCATATCTATATTAACTTTATGTGCAGAACTATAATTTGCCATCATGCTAGCTTGGAATACCGTCATTCCAATTACAAGTATAAATGCTAAATAAGTATACGGACTTTTAAGTATACTAATTAAATCATATTTGACTAATTGTAAGCTCTTCATTATTTATCACCTCTTTGATTAATATTAAAGTAAGTATCACGTAGTGAACTTTTACGTGTTTCAATATATTTTGGATAAATATCTAGTTGGGATAACGATTTAAGTAACTCTCTATAATCATTTTGAGCTTTAATGATAATTTCTCCCGATTCTTTTTGAGACTGCTGTACTTTAAAGTTTTCAGAAAGAGAATCTAAAGCTTTATTAAAGTCATCTTTTTGTAAAGTAAGAATAGTACTATCCTCTGGTCCCCCATCTTTCATATCTACATCTTGAACGAACTTACCATCTCTAAGAAATACTGCTCTATCACAAATCAATTCAATGTCTTCTAATTTATGACTTGAGATTAATATTTTCATTTCTAATTGTTGAACAAGTGATTGAATTGTCTTTAATACATCTATCGAACCATCTGGATCCATACCATTTGTAGGTTCATCTAAAATTAAGTATTTAGGTTTATTCATTAATGAAACTGCAATTGATAATTTTTGTTTCATTCCCATTGAATATTTGTTAACTTTTTTCTTGATATATGGTTTCATTCCAAAAGCTTCAATAATATGATTTGCATATTCCTTATCGAAACCATCGCCTAATACTTGTGCAAATAATTTTAAATTAAATAAACCTGTCTTGTTTCCATATAACTTAGGATGCTCAATTAAATAACCAACATTCTCACTTTTAGGCATGTCGACTTTCCCTTGATAGTTAATGATGTTATTATTCATGACCTTCATCAAAGTTGTTTTACCAACTCCATTTTTACCGATAAGACCAACGATTTGACTCTCGCCGAAATCAAAATCTATATCGTCTAAAACAGTATTTTGACCATATTTTTTGGTAATATGTTGTAATTTCATCATAGACCTCCTTAAAAATGTTAATACTTTATTTTTTTAATTTGAATCAAATAATTAATGACTAAGAAAATGCTACTTACAACTAATAGACCATAATTTAAGAAATATGAGTATATCATTGGGATATGGCTATCATTGTGTGTAAGATAATTGATTAAGATAAAAATGACCGATAAAGTAAATGGCAGAACCACCATAATTCCTACAATATAAGCTATATATGGAATATCTCGATCTTTACGTTCAGTACTCTTACTAAACGCTATAGGTATAGAAAAGAAATTCCCTACTATGAATGAAAAAGTCGTCGAAAAATAAATCGAATCTGTTTTTATTGTGCTTGTGTTGTATCCATATAAACTAATGATAAGCGCACCTATAAAAGTTAATAAAATGCATGTCATGTAATTAGCGTTAAGCAAATCTCTCTTTGATACAGGCAAACTATAAAAGAAATAATATGAAGATGAACCACCTAATCTACGATTAACTCTGAATAAATGACCTATATCTATCAAACATATCATCGTCAGTATTAATCCGATTGGTCCTGAGATAATTGAATATAGTGGTGTATCTTTATTTAACAAATGATAAATGGGAAAGAATAAAAGCAATAATGCGTAAATAATTAGTGTCCAACTACGTAATTTTAAGTTTCTAATCATTAATTGCTTCATAGTTAAATCTCACTTTGTATTTTGAATTTGTATTTCGTTTATGTTTACTTTTTTCTAAATAAATCATCAATTGTTCTATAGATGCATCTTTTATTTCAACACCACTACCAAACAATTCATTAAATGTTTGATAATATTCTGTTAAACCAATATAGCCTGTTTGCTTACTTTCTTTGTAAATCAAAAGTTCGTCCAACTCTTCATCTAAGTCTTCATTAGAACCACTAACGATTTTGTATTTTTGCGATAGTTTATCCCTAGACTCATTGAATATGATTTCACCCTCACTGAGAAAAACGATATAATCTGCAATTTTTTCCAAATCAGAAATAATATGTGTTGAAAAGAAAACTGTTTTATTTTCATCTATCAATTCTTGTTGAATAATTTCAAGTAATTCATTTCTTATTAATGGGTCTAACCCTGAAGTTGGTTCATCTAAGATAAATAATTCTGCATGATGACTGAATGCAATTGCTAACGATAGTTTCATTTTCATACCGGTTGAGAAAGTTTTTATTTTATTTTTATATGGCAGCTGAAAAAATTTTAAATACTTTATAAATATTTCATGATCCCAACGATCATAAAAAGGGGCAATGATATTTTCTAATTTTTTTACTGTCCATTTTTGATTAAAATAAATCTCAGAATACACAAATCCAATTTTATTTTTTATTTCACGAGGATGAATTTTTATATCTTTCTCAAAAACAGAGATTGTACCACTTTCAGATTGAATTAAATCCATAATTAATCGTATTATTGTAGTTTTCCCCGCACCATTTCCACCTATAAAACCTGTAACATATCCTTTAGGAACATTGAAGGAGACATCTTGCAATTGAAATGCGTTAGATCGATAATTAACATCTTTAAGTTCTATCGCGTTCATTAGTCGTCCTCCTCATAAATCATAGTCAATATTTCTATTAATTCCTCTAAAGGCATTCCAATTGTTTTGGCTTCTTTTGACATAGAGTGAGCTAAATTTTCAATAACAAAAAATTGCTTTTCCTTTAGAATAGAATTATCTTGTTCCTTTACAAAGGTTCCTTTACCTCTAATAGTTGTTACAAATCCATCTTTTTCCAAATCTTCATATGCTCGTTTTGTCGTTATTAAACTCACTTTTAAATCTTTAGCTAACTCACGCATTGATGGAAGATGTTCACCAGGGGAAACATAACCTTTCAAAACATTTTCTTTAATTTGTTGCTTAATCTGTTCATATATAGGACTTTCACTATTGTTCTTCAAAATTATTTTCATTGATGTCCCCCTTTTCTTCTGTATATACATAATATATACAATATACACACTTTTGTAAAGTGATTTCGAAAAATTAGTAGAAATCTCTATTTCATCAGGAATATACTGTATATATCATCTATATACAAAAAGGATGAAACTGAATTCATTTGAATTCTACATTTCACCCTAAAATTAAATATTTCACCAAATTTCGTAAAGCAATTACTAAAATTCTTTTAAAATTACTGTTAAAATAGCAAAACAAACTTCATCTGTTTGATTTAATATACTTAAAACTTAAAATAATGTTTGAAGTTTTATCATATGAATGTATCTATTTTTTTTTACGCTCATTATGTCTATTAATAAAAGCACAAATCATAAACATAATTGCTGCTAACAATAATTTTATACCTTGTGAATCGTGATCTGTCGCTTGTAAATAATACCCTACTATAAATAGTACAATAGCTAATCCAACAAATATTTTAGTCAAGTGTTTCATTTATTTCACCTCAGTAATATAAAAGTATATCAAATTAAAACAAAACTATGAACCACACTCAATAGCATCACTTTATATAATATTGTTTGCGGTCTATTTAGTACAATGTTACAATTTAATTGTATCCACGTATTATACTACACAACCCCAAGTCTGGTACCAGCAGACTTGGGGTTTTTTGGTCATCTATTTGCCTTTCCATTTTATTTCCAACCAAATACGAAAGACAATGAGTATGCCACCGGTAATTAATGTAATGATTCCATCTTGCCACCACGTCATTATACTACACCTCCCAAAAAGATGAGTGTCATATAATATGATGACCTATCAATAGTTTAACATAAAAACAGAACGTATGTTCTGTTTTTGATAGATAATTTTTAATTTATATCTTTAGTACAACCCTTTATCTTTAAAGCAATACAAGATAATATATATATAAACACATTATTGAAAAGAGGTTAAGACAATGATGAATCCATTAGCCCAAAAATTGAATGATGAAATAAAGCAATCAAGTCCAGAAGTATTAGATATGATGTCACAATTAGGTAAAGATATGTTTTATCCAAAAGGAATTTTATCGCAATCTGCCGAAGCAAAACGCACAACATATAATGCTACTATTGGTATGGCAACCAAAAAAGAAGGTAAAATGTACGCAAATTCACTTAACCAAATGTTTAATGACCTTACACCGGATGAAATTTTCCCATATGCACCTCCTCAAGGTGTAGAGGAATTACGTGATTTATGGCAGAAAAAAATGCTTAAAGAAAATCCCGACTTAAAGTCTAAATCTATCTCTCGTCCCATCGTTACAAATGCTCTCACGCACGGTCTTTCTCTAGTAGCTGATTTATTTGTAGATACAGATGATACCGTCTTATTACCGACACACAACTGGGGCAATTATAAACTTGTATTTAGCACACGTCACGGTGCTCATATCGATACGTATTCTATTTTTGATAACTCAGGTCACTTCACTACATCTGAACTTGTAAAAACATTAAAAGAATATAAAAAAGACAAAGTGATTATTATTTTAAATTATCCTAATAACCCAACTGGTTACACACCAAATAAAGAAGAAGTTAATACTATTGTAAATGCAATTGAAGAACTAGCTAATAAAGGTACTAAAGTAGTAACTGTTGTCGATGATGCATACTATGGGTTATTTTATGAAGAAGTTTACCAACAGTCGATTTTCACGGCTTTAACACAGGTGAAATCTTCAAACCTTTTACCAGTGCGTTTGGATGGAGCTACTAAAGAATTCTTCTCTTGGGGGTTCCGCGTTGGCTTTATGACGTTTGGAATTGATCATGAAACGTTAAAAAATGCGCTAGAAGCTAAAGTAAAAGGATTAATTCGTAGCAATATTTCAAGTTCTCCACTACCTTCTCAAAGTGCAATCAAACATGTACTTAAACATCATGAGCAATTTGATAAAGAAATCGATCAAAATATCAATATTTTAAAAGAACGCTACGAAGTAACTAAACAAGTAGTGTATGATAATAAATATGCCAAATATTGGCAAGCCTATGACTTTAATTCAGGATACTTTATGTCATTGAAATTAAATCAAGTCGATCCAGAAGAATTACGTGAACATTTAATTAATAACTATTCAATTGGTATTATTGCTTTAAATAGCACAGATATTCGTATTGCCTTTAGTTGTGTAGAAAAAGAAGATATTCCTTATGTCTTTGAGTCTATTGCTAATGCAATTGATGATATTAAATAAGTTTGAGGCTGGGATTATGAATAGAGAGCATTCATAATCCTAGTTCTATTCTTATCTTGATTTTTATGCTCTTGAAAACTATGTGATAAAACCTTTTAATTTAATTTGATATGACATTATATGTACAAAAAAATATTAATTATTATTTTCTTCGGATATAATTTTTAAGAATATTCACAATTTCGTTAGTCGACACTTTAATAATTTATTGTTTTCTTTTTGTGTGATTTAAGTACAAAAGCTAAAACGAATAAATTGATACTCAGTACATTAGTTTTTGACTTTTGATTTCTATCTCCATTATCTCGAAGTTGAGTATCTGTGATTTTTCTACAATGATTATTTATCAAATAACTACACTCGCCACCCTATTCTTTAAGTTTTTAATATAGAAAAAGTGTGGATTGTACATCCACACTCTATGACTAACTATTCTCTTATTTTATTTCTAAATAATCCTAATAAACCTAATCCAGTAAGTAACATTATTAAAGCAGGATTTTGAATATCTTTTGTTTTACCTGTTTCCGGTAATTTATCTTGTACATCATTGTTATTATCTTTCTTGGAAGTTGTTGTAATTTCGTCTTCTTTGTCTTTCTTAGTTATTTTTGTGTCTTTCTCGTCTTTGCCGCTTTTTGGTATTACTGGGTTTTTCTCCTCTCTATCTTTCTTCAAAGTTTTTGTGATTTTCTTTTCTTTGTCTTTTTTTGGTGTTTTTGTGTCTTCGTCTTTCTCGACTTTACCGTTACTTGGTATTACTGGTTTTTTCTCTTCTCTATCTTTCTTCGGAGTTTTTATGTCTTTCTTTTCTTTGTCTTTCTTTGGTGTTTTTGTGTCTTTAGATTCTTTCTCATCTTTATCTTTCTTTAGTGTTTTTGTGTCTTCGTCTTTCTCGTTTTTGGTAATTTGTGTATTTGTTACTGAAGTATTTGCTTGATTTTGTTCTTTTCCATTCACTTCATCTTTATTTTGATTGGTTGTTTCAACAACTTTATTTGTATTATTATCTTGTTGATTATTTTCAACTATAGGTGATTGTGCAGTGCTAATTTTACGATAAATAAACTTAGTAATTCCGTCACTCACAGAAGTTCTATAATGTTGGTACCCAGGAATTTTCACCGGTTGCCTTTCTGAAGCAGGGGTTTTAGCATCTTCCACAGCATCTTTAATAATATTTCCTTGATCATCTAGCCAGACAGTTACATAAAGAATTGGAAGTTCATATGACGCATCGTATTCTTCTTCATCATTATTATTTTGATCTGTTGTTATGGCTGTGGCATCTGTATTTTCAGTATTATTTGTAGGTGCTGTCTGTGAAATTTTTGGTGATGTTCCTTGATTTTGGTTTGCAGTATTTTCATCCGCATACACAGTTACGTTACTGTTAAATAAATAGAGTGCCAATGTTAATGCACTTGCTGTACCATATCTTAAAGTTTTCTTACTTAAATATGTTTGAATTAATTTCGAATTATTAGGTTTGTTGTCTTTCATAGTTGTATGTGCCTCCTAATTTTTTGATTTAAATTAAACTTCGATATCAAATGCTTATGATACTGATTTACAGTGTGAGCATAATCGATAAAATATACACAATACGTTATTTAATTTATAATATATCATGTATTTTAATTTTTCACAATTTAATTTCCCCTAATAATACTAAAGACTTTTTATTACTTTCAACATTGAAATAACACTTTTATAACTGCATTAAAATCGTTGATTTCTTAGAGTTTTACTGACTAAACATTATAACTTTACTATATAGTGATTTATCTGATGATTTTTTAATTACGAATATTTTAACCCATACCTAAAAAAGCTTCTCAAAAGTCTATTCAACTTTTGAGAGGCTTGATAGTAATTTAAATTAAATACTTATATTGATGTCTAAAATCAATAAAATATTTACATCATACCTGGCATTAAGTACAACTAAAAATAAACCTTAATACATGTATAAAAGCCTATTAAATCAACATTTCATAATTTTAATATTCCTATTATTTTCAGTTTTTCTATTCTGTTATGTCATAATTATGTCATTACATAAACTGTAAAAATAAGATGTCGCTGCCCTTAACTACCACAGTTGATTTACCAACAAATACATAATTTGCACCGTCAGAAATTTTTAAATCATGTATGTTGTCTATATCAATATTTGTCACTCGTCCAGAATGTGGATATGAGTATTTAACTTCTTTTACTTCTTTAACATCAACATACTTATCATTTTTAATTGGATAAAACAATTCATCATAAAACCTCCTTATATACATATGTAATTATACACTGTTTGAACTATAAATAAAAGTTATCATATTTATCATTATCTATAAGAACATATTATGCTTTTGGTTTGAGCTAGTTTCTAATTCTTTAAGAAACAACTTCAATCACTCTTTTGGTTTATAATGTACTTTTCTATGCTTGAAATAATCGATAATCTGAATGTATGCAGTCACTACACTTAATGTGTGGTGACTTTTTTAATACAGTTATCCGTCTTTTAAATTCTCAATGCAACACAGAGCCTCTCTCAGCGTCTTAAAATAATTAATAACTTAATATTTTTTATACATTATACATTTTAAATTAATAAAATGATAAAATTATTTATATACTCGATATGGTAAATATGTTATTCAATTTGAGCCATTAAGGGTTTATAAGTTGCACAGAATTGATTAGTGTTATGGTAATTGTTTAATTAAAATATTTAATCAGAAAGGATTTGGTTCTATGTTTGAAAATCTTCTTGCTTCTATTGGAATAAACTCTGTGAAGGTTGAAACTTTAGTAAAAAATAAAAGTATTCATAGTAATGATACTTTGGAAGGAATTGTAAGAATAGAGGGTGGTAATTCTGCTCAAACTATTAACAAAATTTCATTAACTTTAGTAGAAAGATATGAAAATCCTGATAAAAAGAGTCAATTTCCTGTTTTAGAAAATGAATTACAAACATTTACATTACACACAAATGTTGAATTAAAAGAACACCACACAATAACAGAAGAATTCAAATTTAATATTTATGAATATGAATTTAAAAGTGAACCAAAACATTTAATATTAAAAACACATGCATATGTAGGTTATTCAGTTGATGCTTATGATGAAGATAAAATTGTTTTCAAATAAGAAATTCATGTTTTTATAAAATCTTATTATTAAAAATAAACCAAAGGGGAGATATATAATGAAAAAATTCTTAGCTTTAATTTTTGGCAGTGCTTTAATTCTTGGCGCATGTGGTAATGATGACTCATCTAATAACGATTCTGATACCAAATCAGAAAGTAAAACTGAAAAGAAATCAGAAGATAAAAAAGACAATAAATCCAAAGAGGATAAAAAGTCTAAAGAAGAAAAGAAATCTCAAGAAAACGAAGATAACAAGTCTACACAAGACGATAAATCTACTGAAGAACAAGACACACAAGAAACTGCAACAAATGAACAAGTTCAATCTCAACAACCTGCAACTCAAGAGCAACAACAATCTCAACAAAGCCAAAATACTCAGCAATCTAGTAATAATCAAAGTCAATATAGTGATGAATATTTAGCAAATAATCCCGTTTCTACTGACGGTCAATTAACGCCTGAAGAACAACAAAGATATGATGAAGGTATGAAAGAAAATAGTCAAAACTCACAAAATAATCATGTTGATTTAAATTCGTTACCTGCCACAGATTTTCAAACAGATTGGATGTCTGAATCTGGACAAGAACAAGTGAACGATTTAGCAGAACAAAAAGATAGTGGTCAAATTTCACAATATGAATTTAATGATCGCGTATCTGATGTAATGAATAATGAAATGGATAATCAATAACAATAATAAAGATTTAGGGTAGTCCACCTACCCTTATTATTTTTTTACTTTCTAATTGTCAAAAAACGCCACTCAATGAGCGACGTTTGTTTATTATAATTTATATATAGTTATAATAATAAATATTATCTTAAAAAAATAATCTTGTGCGATTACTATTCAAGACTTTCTAAATATTCTAAAATAGTAGGGTTACTACTTTTTTCACTTATCAAAACATTTATATATTTATATGCTAAACAATAATATGTTGTTAACTTTTCTTCTCTAATTTTAACAAATTCAAATTTTTCATATAAAAATTCTGTTCTAGGGATTGCATGTAGTCCAATTAAAGTACTTGGAACATAATTATACATTTCTCGAGCAATTTTCAAGAATTCCATCATTAAAATAGTACTATATTTAACTTCTCCTATTAATGTCTTTTTTCTATATTTGTCATTTAAAGAAAAATAATTTAGATATAAAATTAAATAGTCTGGCATTCGTGGTATATTTAGTTTTTCTTTTGCACTTTTTTCCATTCCTGCAATATTAAAAGAATAAGTAAAAAAACCAATTATATCAATATTATTTTCTTCTATTGTGCCCGATAGTAATATAAATGTTTTCATACTGTTTTTTTCATGTAATATTAGTGCATCTTCTTTTAAATGATCTTCTGCTTTAGTAAATAAAGGAGATTCAAATTTAGTTATTAATTCATTTGATACTTCAGTAATTTCAACTAATTCAATACTCATAATGTATTATACAAAATTTTTGAATTTAGTTATTCTTCTACTTGTTACTTTATCGGGACTTTTAGCTACATTATACAATTCACTTTTTTCTATTTGTTTATTTAATGTTTTTATTGAATCATTTGACAAATTTTTCAATTTCAATGTTTCACTACTAGGTGTTTTGATAGCCATATAACCACTCCCTTTTTAATTTAATGAAATTAGTATATCATGTTATTTAATAATTTTACAGTCTACAAATTTTATCTTCCTTATACGCCATTCATTTCTTAGCTCTTCTTACACCATCCATAAATATAGATACCACTATATTTACTTCAATTTTATTCGTAAACTAGCTATGTGAATTATCTATTCAGATAAATAAATATCCTATCATCATTTAACTTCACAGATGGCACTATTCTTCTATCTACACTATTTTTCACTAGCATTAAATTAAAGGATAGTATAATACCTACTCGCTCTGCTGCATTTAGTGAGTTCCAGGTCTCTATTTCCTTATCTGTCATTAGATTAATATAAGTAATAACAGCAACTTTTTAATTTTGTACATGTATTCCAAATAAAATAACGCCACTTTAAAAGTGACGTTAAGATGAAATATTTAACTTGTCTGTGTAATAACTATTCAATACCTTTGTCCTTTGTTTCAAATATACGCTCTTCTTTTAATTTATCTTTAATTTCGTTTATATTTTTATTTTCTATATTTTTATTCACATTAAGTGATAATATTGTTGTAAATATTAAGTTAAAGATAATATATATTGCGAGCACTAAACTAGCCCACAAATTTTTTGGCTGAAAAGTTATTAAAAATATACCTGATATCAATATAATATTTTGCACGATAGGATAGATAGAAATGTATTTACTACGATATGTGCTCTCACTATCTGTTTGGATAAATTCATTGGATTCATTATTATCAATTTTTTCTGTAACAATCTTTTTTCCAACTATTTTTTCTCCATTTTTAATTTCTATATCTTTTTCATTCAAAGTATATTGCAAAACTTGCTTATCTGAAATATCATAAAAATATTTATCTAAAAGATGATACTCTTTATCTCTTTCAATAAATAAATATTTATAATTTTTCTTTCTCATATCGTCAGAAATAAGAAGAATTGAACTTATATCTAATATTAATAATACTACTACCAAAATACATCCTGTGTATATAATAATCTTATTAATGTTCGTTTCAACCATACAACCGATTAATAATATATACAAAAGCCAACTTGCAATTCTCATTACTGTCGTCCAAAGAAGGTTTACTTTATCTTCTAACCTAAGTTGAGATGGCAGTAAATTTACATTAAATTTCTTTTCTATACTAAATAATCCTTTCAAATTTGTTTTAAAATTCATTTTTTTACCTCTTCATATTATTTTAGTTTTATATTACAATAAAAATTAAAAAATATCTAACTTTTATACGAACAATATAAGGGTATCTCATCCTCTCTATTTTGCATAAAGTTCTTTCCATATTCATACTTCTCTATGTGTTATTAGATCAGTATAAGTAATAACAGTATTCTCTCTAATGCTCATAGCCCTATTAAACATATCATTTACATTAATCTTTTCTACTTTAGAACACATGGTTATCAGTCCTCATCTGGAATATCATTAATAATCATTGTTCTATTAGGATGCTGCTCGTGTAATTCATCTATTGCCTTTTGTTTTTCTTCTTCTTCATCATCTGGCCAATCACCAATATTAACAATAACAGGCGTTTCATATGCAAGTTCTTTTTTGTCGGTAAATAACTTATGATACTTACCTAGCATATCTCTAGCACGTAATCGGTCACTAACTAATTTTATTTAAATACATAGAAAAAGCCACCTCTTAAGGTAGCTTATCTAGTAATCGGCTAAATATCTGTCGAACACGTCCACTTGTTACCATGAGCATTTCGCCTATCTTCTCATACGACCAACCATGAGCGAGTAAATCGAAAACAACGAACTCTTTATCTGTACCAATGCTTTCAATTACTGATGATAATTCATTGAAAAATATATGTTCTTCAAAATTATCGCTCGTTTCTATCGATGTTGTAGATTGATCTAATGAAAAGAAATTATTTATATTCTCTTCATACATGGGCGGTTCTTCTTTAGGTGGTTCATAGTTCATTATGAAGGCTCTAACGCTTTTCTTATCATATATCATAGATATGTACTTCTTTCAGCAACACGGCGTAATATTACTTCTCTAGCATGTTTAATTGTGTACTCTGTTATCCCTAAAACATCTGCGATAATGTCATAAGGTTGCTTATCCCACCATAACATCTTAATTAATTGCTGCTCTTGTAGTGTCGCATTGTTATATACTTCGGTAATCCCTTTTACGATACTTTTAACTCTATTATATCTCTGTTCAGTCGTTTGACTAGCTTGTGTTTTGTACTCATCAACTAATGTTTGATAGTTTTCCATATATCCACTCAGTATTTTATAGTCGAAACTCTTTAAGGCTTTCATATAACTAGCTCCTCTCTTTGAGTTTGTAATGTAGTTCTTACTTTCTCTACTTCTTCATCGAAATATTTTCTTTGTTCTTTCAAATGGTCTCTCTGACGCATTAGACGAGCTTTATGCGTATCTTTATATAAATCTTCACATAACTTCTCAATACTCTTATAAGGCTTATAAACGCCATTTGTACGCATGTAGTGCATTATCTCTTGTTGCTCATGATATGGATAGGTGCTGACAATACTTTTAAGTAAATTCATGCGTTCTAATGATTGATTTTTATAACGTTCCAACTTTTCTTTTTTCTCAACGATCCATATAACTAACTTCTCTAATGGATAACTGGTAAAAACTACACCTGTTGCTTCATCACAAGTCATATGTGAGATGTTCAGATGATACATGACATTTATTTGTTCTTCGAGTGCTTGGCATTTTCTGTTTATAAATTGAGGATTGTATTTAACCAACAACTCATATTCTGAAATTCTTTCTTCTCTTTCGTAACTGAAAGTATTATTATTTTTCTTCAGCAACAGTTCTGCACTCCCTTAAACTTTATCTATTTTATTTCCTGATTGACTTTATACTTTTGTTTAGTCGTTATCTGAAATTCCGAATTGGTCATATACAGATTGTTTCTTAGGCGTTTCATTCTTAGGATCTAATATCTTTAGTCTGGATTCTACTGTTAAACCTAACTTAGATGAAATACTATTTAATTGTGCCAGTGCATCGCGTTTAATAGCATGGTTTTGATTTAATTTAGTACCTCTTTCAGTAACAATTACTGCGCCTTCTTGTTTCATACGTTCAGTGGCTTGAATATAATCCGAATAGGCTTGGCAATATGCGGACACTAACGCTAAATCTAAACTGGCAATTGGTAATTCTTTTAGTAATGGATATATTCTAAACCATTCTTGTTTTGCTCTATCATCTAACCACGTTGGAGGTTCTGCGTTTAAAGGAGTAAGCTGTTTCATTGCTTCTTCCGTTGCTTTCTTATTTTCTTGTACTTCTCTAGTGAGTCGTGATTTTTGTTGTGATAACAATTTTCTATTAGCCATTTTACCCCTCCTTTAGCTCAAATTGTTTGATATTAATGGATTTTACCCCACATATTTCACTTTCATTTTCAACATTCGGTCAAAGTTAAGTGCGGCTCGTTTTTTCGTCAAAAAATAAAGTGTGGGGGTAATCGAAGCCCCGCAAAAAATTTAAAAAGTATTTCTTTAAAAAAGTAATTTCGTTTTTTAGAAAATAAAACTTCAAAAATCTTATCTACCGTGAATTTTGTTATGGTAGCTAAAATAAACTACCTCTAAATTATTTGTATCTAACCTGTTTCTCCAGTCTCTCAGCATTATCCATCTATATCGATATACATTTATCTTCACTAATTACCATGTTCTCTAATTGCTTCATATAAGCCTGTCATTAGCTTTTAATCAGTTCCTATACTATTTTAATCCTACTTACTATTATCTTCCTTATAACAAGCCTGAAACAGCATCTTAAACTGTTCTATGTTACGTTTGTTCTCTCAACATTTCTATCATCATTCTTCATTCTTTTTTATTTATAATTTCTTCTTTCTTGATCTAAATAACTTTTCTTTATTTCAAATCAAAATACAAATCGAAATCACAAAACAATTTTAAATTATTTTTTATTTTCATTTCTCATTTCAAAATTCTATTTCACTTTCTGAAATTCAAAATACTTTCTGACTTCTCATTTACTTTTATAATTTTCATTCTCTTTATCATTCTAATATCTTTAACTAAAGCTCAACTTTGTTTTGTTCAATTAACGAATTATCTTCTTAATTCTTTTATCTTCTAACATAAAAGATAATTGTTTTATTCTACTTCATTTCTTCTAAACATTTTTGATGTTTGATATAAACATAATTGTTTCTTCTACTTCAATATAATTAATATCTCTAACACATATTGGCTTGCTCATATATATTTTAGTGTATTGCCTAAACACTATTGGAATAATACATATAGCCTTTATACTTGCAGCGTACACTTTTATACGGTCACATAATCATAGCCCTGTAACTTATGTGAGGGTACTCGTATATAACCTCTGTTTACTTATACTGTTAATTTATCTATACTATGCGGCTAATATAATCTGCTACATATTAATCACACCATAATGTTTTTTCGTTTACCTGTCCCTCTTACTAAGTAAACTATTGGCTCACTTATGTGAGGCAACTTATAAAAGAAAGGCCACCACATATATTAAAGTGATGACCTTGTAAACATGCCTTAGACATAGAAATTCAATTGAACAAATGAAGGAGGAACGCATGGCTATTTTAGACTTTAATAAAGAGCGCTCGTTATTAAAGATATTTATAATCCTTAATATCTTTATTATAACATAAAAGGCTCAACCATGGTATTTTAAGCGCTATTTAAATTGATAGAAACAGCTAAAATTTCACCTATGTGACTCACTCTATTGTCTTTACCTTCTGCATTTTTTACATACACGTCAACACTATCTACTTTATTATTTTTGATTTGTTCAAATGCTTTATCTTTTGCATGATCCCCACTCTTCCAAGCATGAATGAGTGTATGGTTTTTCTTAACTATAAACTCTCTATTATTTCTCTGACTTGAAGCAATAATAAAGTTCAAATTGCCATTCATCATGACACAACTGTTTTTATTAAACTTAATCTTTTTAACTGCTTTCGGTTCAATTTCTCCTTCTTCAAAGTCACTCACTATATTTAATTTATTATCTACATCAGCCAGTTCTATAGGCACTCTACTTGAACTAGCTAATATCATTAAATCTTCACCATTTTCAGTTACCTTTGCTCTATTCCCTTTATATCTAATGGCTGTGATCATCGCATTACCTCCTTACCACTTCTTTTTATTGAAGTAATATTTTTGGAAGTCCTCTAATGATTCTTCTTTTAACATATCTTCAAGCAACCATGAGTAATCTCTAGGCGTTGTATTGCCCCCAATTTTAACTTCATCAGCAAGCATTTGCCCTTTGTATTGATTGTGAATGTTACTAGGGTGCTTCTGCTCTTGTTTAACATAGCGTAATCGTGATATACGCCTGCCACCTTCATTCTTATTCTCAATCATTTTGCGATAAGTGGCTGCAACTTCTTGAAGTTTATCTTTCATCTCTTTTCGATATTGTTCGTGTGTTTTTATAATATCTTTCATTTCACTATCATATGCATCGTAGAATGATGTAAATTCATCATCTGTGATACTGTAATCCGATGTTTTAAGTTGTTCATCTAATTTCAATAACTCTTGTTCTAAATCAGCTTGTTGACGCTTTAATTTTGTAGCTTCGGCAAATTCATCTTGATGTTGATAGTGTATAATCTTAGCATTGATTTTTTTAATACGATCTACTAGCTGATCATATTGTTTTTGAACTTCTTTAGCACGTAACCTTTTACCATAAATTTGTTTATCAAAGATACTGATTGAATTTTCTTTTACTGTTTTACTCATACTTCGTAACCTCTTTTTTTCATTTTTTAATATTAATACTTCTTATCACATCATGGTAGTGTATCCAAAACTCATTGTTTGAATTTGTGTTATACTCCCAAACCTTCATTGCCCTTACATTGTACACTATAAAAATTGTTACCTGGTACTAATTATTTACTTAAATTATACCACAAAAGGCTCTGTTAAGCCAATTGTGGTGGTTTAACTGTTTTGGTTCAGCTGAATCAAAACTGTTATTTTTGTATGTTATGCCACTACCAAAGCCCGAAGCTTTTCCAATGATGTCTCTGGTTTTTCCGTTTTTCTCGATGTGGCCCACGGTCCACTTCGACAGTTTTAGAGTTTTTTTACCTCTGGTCCACGGACCATACCTTGTTTTTTACAGCCATTCTATCTTTAGCCTTTTTAGCTTCAGGCCCATGGTCCTTAAGCTTTATATTTAATTTCCGTTGTGGTCCTTGGACCATAACGGTATTTTTATGTTGTTTTAATGGCTTTAGTTCAGCCGAATTACTCCTTTATTTATTTTGTTTTCTTAAATAACCCAAATAACTTTTTACCCTAGCAAGGACAAGGTCAAATTCACCGACTGCTAACGTTTTATAACTTTTTCTTTTATTCGTATTCGGTATAAATGTCTCCCGCCACGCTACCCATTCATCATTTATTAATTCCATAAAAACTTGTGATGTTCGACTAATTGAACAGAAATAAATTTCTTCAGATACTCCTACAATTAAGCCTATGCGTTTAGCTTGTTCATCTAAATTAAAATCATATTCAACGGCTTGCACTTCTCACGGTCGCCTCCCAACTTCTTTCAGTGAAAACATCACCATTTTTATTATCACCAATCAATATACGTAACGGCTCTATATCCACGTTACATTGAACGGCATAGCTTACTGCTTTATATAAATCATCATTTCTGAAGTCACTTTGACCATTTATAATGCGTTGATATGCACGTTTGCCCTCTCCACCTTTGCCACCTCTTACGTGATCGAAATTTTGATTGGGCAATCTATTTTTTATAGAATACGGCTCTAGTGTTTGTTGTACATAGTTACCAGCTTTTGAAAATATACGTTGTTCAAATTTACCTTGATATTCAGTAACATTGACGCCATTATGTGTATACTTGCCTTTATATGTCTGACTGCCAGCAAGAACAAAATAATTATTATCATGAGCTTTTATATCAATAGACGGCAAATATCCGATTTTTTGACCGTAATTTATCCCCTCACGTTTGTGGAAAATAACATGTTTGCCACCACTTGCCGTTGTCTGTACCAACGTATTTTGAGCGTTAGATACAATTTCTTCATAATAGGGTATATCCTTTAAACTTTTGAAACCGTCCTTACCTTTTTTATGGTCTATATCAATATCGATACACCACACACCACGAGTTAAGACGCCCAATACATGCGCTTGATGATATGAATTTCTGTGTTGCTCAATAAAATCATCTGTTATTGTTACATCTGCAAATGAAATTGTAGGCGTTTTATATTCATTAAGTGGTATGACTTGGATATTCTTTTTTAATAAATTTTTAGCAACATGGTAGCCTGTCATTGAATTCCTCCTTTTAACAAGAGTGGTAGTAACCCTTGTAACGCTTATTTTTTCTATAGTAGCTAAATCATTTTACATTCAATAAAAACGCTATAGAAATTAGAGTTACAAGAGTTACCGACCGTTATTACAACAATTTAAGAGTTACTATAAGAGTTACTATAGAGTTACGGTAGCCCTTATTACTCATTTAAAAGTTCTAATGCCATATTAAATAGTTCTGGATTACCAACGTTATGCACTCTAGCATTTACGCCGTCTATCTTTTTTTGGTTATTAATGCTTACACCGATTCTCTTCATATCCTCTTTAGCTTGCTTGTATCGTAAACTTTTATAATCTTGTTCAATTAACTTTTGTAGTATTTCATCACCTGCAAAAACAAAGCCTTGCTCTGATAACATTTTAAGCATAGTAACTTGTGTTTCAGTTAATTCATCTTCACTAAAGTAATTTTTCAATGTAACATCATCAAACTTGAATTCATGACCTATTTCTTTGAGATAATTTAAGCTAGCTATTAAAAATGACACGCCTGCTATTTCTGAATTTTTATCATTCGGCTTCACAAAATCCCAATATGGCTTAAATATCTGATAACGTTCTTCGTCTGTTTCATTAATCGGTCTATCTTTAAGTGATATTTTGATTGTACGTGTTGTGTTAGCTGTAATTTCACCTGTATCTACATTTTCGTTTGTATCAAGGACTAATAGCGCTCTATTTTTAAATGTAAAAGCATTTCTACCGATACCACGACCAGATATAATTTCACCTGTCGCAATTTTTCTTAATATGCGCATCATAGCTTTAGTAATTTCACCTGTTTCATTCGCATGTGCTATATCTGCACCGTAAAAATTCATCCATTCGTTAGATGCTTCAAATCCACCAGAAACGAGACTATCAAAATTCACTTTATTTAATTGGAATAGCGTTTCAAATGTAGTCATGAATAAACCTTTACCCGAGCGTCCGAAATCTTTCATAAGAAACCATTTTTCAGCTTGGATAAGTTGCATTTTGCGATACATGGCATAAGCATGTACCAATTTTAAATTGTTCTTACTCTTATCATTTTCGGTAACAAGGTCATAAAACTTTCTAGGTGTATCTAAATCTATATCTTTATGGTTCACATCATATTTCAATGCAAATAATTCATTTTGTTTTAAAGGACGTTTTGTCATTTTCAAATGCTTAACATCATAAACAAAATCATTTCCAGCAAAAGCATGTGGCAAGATATTGTAACCGTGATTGACTTCGATATAGTCACGATACAGTTCTGTCATAACTTCTAGAAAGTCATCAATTTGATGTTTATTATCCACTGGGTATTTTAATGCAAAATAGGTATCGTCTATGAACTCGTAATAGTTGTTTTTCACAAAAAGGAATGCATCCAGTTCATTAGAATAAATAACCTTATCCGCCATTAAATCTGCAATAAATCGTGCATAGTTTGTAAAGTGATCAGCGTGAAAAGTTGCTTTTTTCTTTTCTTCTCCATTATCTTCTTCAACAGTTTTGACATTAATTTTTCCGTAAATAAGCCCTAATTTCTTTGGAATTATGGTATAATTTAAAGTAAGATTATTAATGTAATCACCTGCGATGTTATCTTTTTCACGGTGATACAAATTTCCTTTATTATCAAACACTTGTTTATCAGATGAGATAGAAGCGAAATGAATTCGCTTGCTTATCTCCTTAATTCTTGATAAGTTCGTTGTATTGATATAATCTAAATTTGAGTGAAACTCAAAATGTTTTTTGTATAAAGTAACTTCGTCCATATAATCAACCTTTCATATGTGTTATTATTTTTATGAGTATTTAATTAAATACTTATCATCTATGCGTTATCTGATTTTGTCGCCAAACTTACATCAGATGACGCTTTTTTCATATCTTCTAATACTGTGTCTAGTTCCTTTAGATATATGCTTAATAAATCAATGTGTTGTGTAATGTAAGGTCGATGCTCGTGATACTTGTATCCGTGGTTCAATATTTCATCTTTGGTTAACATATGACCACCATCATGCTTAAAATACTCATCATCAAACCAGCCGAATGTAGTTAATGCATCGTCAATTTTTCTTTTAATAATGTCTACATCTTCAATAAAATTTTTAGTTTCCCAATTCATTATTGCTTAACTCCTTTTCTAAACTGAATTACTTTATTATCTTTTAACGTTGGTACTGGAACACCGTAATATTTACATACATTTTCAAACCTCTTATATTTCCGTTCCCAATTCTTAAATTCTTCTTCAAATTGACCATATATACTTTTAAATTCAAATTGGAGATCGTCTAATACAATTTGCTCAATAGCTTCAGCACCTTTAATATCTTTTTCTTCTCTGTACGCTTTGGCCTTTTCAATTAAATATCCTATCAACTCTGAAAGTCTATCTGTTTCACCTCTTAACTGAGATACATTCATAGCTGGTATTGCCATATCGTCATATGCTTTTAAAATTTCTGTTATCATTTATATTTCCTCCACTTCAATATTTCCTACGATATAATCAAGCGTCCATTCTAAAATGCCGAACACATGGCCTTTTCTATCTGTCGTGTATTTTGTTTCGCCTTTATTATCAATTAAGCTGTAATGATAAACTTCTTTATCTTCTTTCATGACATCACCTAACGTCATTGTTACTTCGTCAAGAATTGAAAACGCCTCATCTTCAAAATCTAATTCAGCAAGAATGTTAAACAATTCTTTATGGATAAGTTTAAGCATATATTCATAGTAATCAGTATCAGTTTTTCGGTAATTTGTTCTTGAATGAAATATTTGTTTTGGTATGAATAGTTCTCCATTTTGACTATCTTCGGAAATCACTTTCTCTAATACTTTTACTACTTTTGATAATTGATATTTTTCTTTAATTTTCATTTTCTAACTCCTCCAAATCGCTACTAATTAATAACGTAAACATTACACCGAATAAATATATTGCTAGAACTATGTGAAACGGGACAACGTATATCGCTAAACAAGTTATTACCACCGTTAAAAGTAAATAGAATAGGAATTTATACATTTTGTGCCTCCAGTAATTTTTTAATATTCACTTGCTTAAAATCATTATTCTGAATATCCATGTGAGATGTAAGTTGTTCCATAAATTCATCTACATCAGACTTTTTAAAACGGTATGTGCTACCTACCATGAAATATTTCATACCGTTATTTATAAGTAATTCTTCAATCGTTGGCTTACTTAAGTTCAGATATTCAGATAATTCTTTATAGGTCATGAAATACTTCTCTTTTGCTAATTCATCGACACGTTGATTAATTGCTTGTTCTAATAATTCACGTGCTTCATCTTCATCAATATTAATGTTGAACATTTATTAAGCCTCCTTTTGAATGTAAGTAAATAAATTTTCCATAGGTACATTTAATTCTTTAGATATATGAGATGCCATTTTTGGCGAAGGATTAGCTTTTTTATTGACTATCGCACTAAGATAAGAAACCGAGATTTCAGACTTTTTAGCAAATCCTCGCAAACTATAACCATTTTTAGCAATCTCCCCTCTTAATTCATAAACATTTACTTGAATCATATTATCACCTCTTTTGTAACTTAATTAGGTAACATTATTTTGTTACACTCTTATATTATACTTAATAAAGTAACATTTCAAGACCTTTTTTAGAAATGTTATCTATTTTTGTTACATTTATGTTATTCTTTGTTTTGAGGTGATAAAAATGAATCAAGAAGGTACGTTAGGAAGTAGAATTAGAGAACTAAGAAAAGAATATCCAATGACCTTGGAAGAGCTAGGGGATAAAGTAGGTGTAACACATGCTTTTCTCTCAAGAGTAGAAAATAACAAAGTAAAACCAAATGATGAATTATTACAAAAATTAGCTTCTATTCTTGATTATAATGATAGCAATGACTATTTGAATGAATTTAGAATGTTATCAGGAACGTTTGACAATATTGATAAAAACAATCCATATTATAACGAATTAAAAGCTAGTGGCAGATTAGAAATCAATAATTATGATATAAGAAACGTAAAGAAAGATAAGATTGTAGAAAAGCCATATTATAAATTAAATTATCTCTTTGAAAGTGACTTTAAAGTTTTTTATGATATTAAAACTTCTATATTAGGTGAAAAAATTGCCACTATTGAAATTCCATATAATATTTTAAATTCTATATATAAAGATATTAATTTAAGAATAATTGATTTAATAAAAACTAATCCTGAACTTTTAACTAGTATTTCTAATCCTGAAATATTAGATGAATATAATAATAATAGAAAAATGCAAAAAGAAAAGATTTTTGAGTATCTACAATATATTAATCCAAATGATGACTTTGAGGATTTTATGCGTGAGATATTTAATGATGAAGATATATTATAATTTCGTAAAGGTGATTAAATGGCAAGTTATGATCAAATTTCAAATAAAAATTGGCGTTATCGTATATCTCTAGGTAAAAATCCGCAAACGGGCAAATATGAATACATATCCAAAACGGGATTTAAACGTAAATCAGACGCTAAACATCAAGCTGAAATGATTGAACGCCAATTAAGAAATGGCGATTATATAGCACCGTCTACATCTACATTCACACAAGTTGCTGATGATTGGCTTAAACAATACAGTAATGAAGTTAAAATAAGCACTGTAAGAGTGCGTGAGAAAGCCATATATCACGCTTTAGAACGTTTCGGCACTTATCCTATACAAAGTATTAAGAAACATGATTATCAAACATTTGTGGACGATATGACGGCACAATTTAGTAAGAATTATGTTGATAGTATTGTCGCTTCTACTAATATGATATTTAAATATGCTTATGATATGAAGTTGATTAAAACACTTCCTACTGAGGGTATTAAGCGACCTAAAAAGAAAATGACCGTTGAGAAATTAGAGGGCAATGAATTACGACAGAAGTTTCTCGAAAAAGATGAGTTATTTGAATTCTTACAAGTAGCTAAATATCAACATGCACCACTCAATAGCTTTGAGGTATTTACCACATTAGCTTACACGGGTATGCGTGCCGGTGAATTAATAGCGTTGAAGTGGTCTGATATAGATTTTGATAACAATACGATCAGTATTACTAAAACGTATTACAATCCCAATAATAATAAGAAAAAGTATCAAATACTAACGCCTAAAACTGAAAGTTCTATCGGTAAAATTTCTGTTGATGCTAATGTCATTCAATTACTCAAAGATTATAAAGTAAATGTTCAAGATAAATGGAAAAATGAGTTATATGTCGATAATGATTTTGTCTTTACTGATAATAACGGTTATCCCCTTGTGATTAAGAAAATCTCACAATGGATACACTCAATCATGAAACAAACGAATATCAATAAAAATATCTCGACGCACTCGTTTAGACATACACATTGCGCATTACTTATTGAAGCTGGTGTACATATTAAAGAAATACAAGAACGTTTACGCCACAAAGATATTAATACCACAATGAACATCTACGCCAAAATTACAAATTCATATAAAAAAGACGCTTCCCAAAAGTTCAGCCAACTCATGGAAAACGTCAGTAAAGAATTATTTTAGAATTTTTATGTCATTATTATGTCATAAATAATAACCGAACACCTTTAAACCAACGTTTATAGGTGTTTTTACATCATACCTGGCATGCCACCCATTCCAGGTTGTTCATTATTTTCTGGCTCTGGAATACTAGCAACGACTGCTTCAGTTGTTAAGAACATAGCAGCTACACTTGCTGCATGTTGTAACGCTGAACGAGTTACTTTAGTTGGATCTACTATACCTTCTTCTAACATATTAACCCATTCATTTGTTGCTGCATTGAAACCAACGCCCGCTTCAGCATGTTTTAAACGTTCAACAATAATTGAACCCTCTAATCCTGCATTTTCAGCAATTTGTCTAACAGGTGCTTGTAATGCTTTTAATACGATATTAACACCCGTTTCAACATCACCTTCTGCTTTAATTTCACTTACTTTTTGATATATATTGACTAACGCAGTACCACCACCAGCAACGATACCTTCTTCCACCGCCGCACGTGTTGAATTTAATGCGTCTTCAATTCTTAATTTACGTTCTTTAAGCTCTGTTTCACTTGCAGCCCCTACTTTGATAACAGCTACGCCGCCAGCTAGTTTTGCCAAACGTTCCTGTAATTTTTCTTTATCAAACTCTGAATCAGTTTCTTCAATTTGTGCTTTAATTTGACCTACACGAGCATCAATATTATTTTCATCACCATTACCATCTACGACTGTTGTATGATCTTTAGTCACTTCAACTTTATTAGCAGTACCTAGCATATCAAGAGATGCATCTTTAAGTTCTAAACCTAAATCATCAGTAATGACTTGAGCACCAGTTAATATTGCTAGGTCTTCTAACATTGCTTTACGTCGATCACCAAATCCTGGGGCTTTAACTGCTACAGCAGTAAATGTTCCACGCATACGGTTTAAAACAATATTAGTAAGTGCATCGCCTTCTACTTCATCCGCAACAATTAAAATTGGTCGACTAGCCTGCACAACTTGTTCTAATAATGGAAGAATATCTTGGAATGATGAAATTTTCTTATCCGTTACTAATATATATGGACGTTCTAATTCAGCTATCATTTTATCTGAGTCAGTTACCATATATGGTGATTGATAACCGCGATCAAATTGCATTCCTTCAACTACTTCTAATTCTGTATTAAACCCATTTGATTCTTCAATAGTGATAACGCCATCGTTACCTACTTTATCCATTGCTTCAGAAATGTAGCGACCGATTTCTTCATCTGCTGCTGAAATAGCTCCAACTTGCGCTATCTCGTTCTTATTTTCAACCTTTTGAGAAATCTCATGAAGCGCTTCTATAGCCACTTGCACTGCTTTGTCAATACCTTGTCTTAAGCCTACAGGATTTGCACCACTTGTAACATTCTTAAGACCTTCCTGAATCATTGATTGTGCTAAAACTGTTGCTGTAGTTGTACCGTCCCCAGCGATTTCATTTGTTTTATTCGCAACTTCCTGCACTAATTTTGCACCCATATTCTCATATGGATCTTCTAACTCTATTTCCTTAGCAATTGTTACACCATCGTTGGTAATTAAAGGTGTTGTGTAATCCTTATCTAGAACCACATTTCGCCCTTTAGGTCCAATTGTAACCTTTACAGCGTTTGCTAATTTATCAACACCACGTAACATTGCTTGACGCGCATCTTCAGAGAATTTAAGATCTTTTGCCATAGTCTAAACAACCTCCACTTATTAAATCATTTAATTAATATTTAAAATTCGCTCTTTATTCTATAATAGCTAATATATCTTCTTCATTTAAAATTAAATATGTTTTGTCGCCACGTTTTACTTCAGTACCTGCATATTGTTGGAAGACGATTGTGTCACCTTCACTGACTTGAGGAGCAACTTGTGTGCCATTGTCTAATAAACGACCTTGTCCAACTGCAATGATCACACCTTCATTTGATTTTTCTTTAGCGCTATCTGTTAAAACGATGCCACTTTTAGTTGTTTGTTCTTGCTCTTTCTTCTCAATAATCACACGATTTCCTAATGGTTTAAGCATGATTGTTCCTCCTTCATTTACATGTGATTTAGCACTTTGATATATAGAGTGCTAATCTGATTTTAATATTAATCAAAATTGGTCAATATATCAAGCCAAAAGGATTATTAATTTTGTACTTAACCTTTATTTACGATAAAATACATAATATACATATATAGATGGAGGGAAATTATGAAAAGGTTATGGGTATCCCTATTAACCGTTCTATTCTACGGTTTAGCTCAAATACTACCTGGGTTGGTTTTAGGTAGCCATTTACTTGGAGATATGTCTAAAATGCAAACTGCCCAAACAATGAGTATCATGCAAGTATCTATCTTTATCATCGCTGCATTGTTAATCATTTTCATGCAAGCAACCATTAAAAATCCTACTCAATTAGAACAAGGACATAAGGAACCTAAAAGATATATTTTCGCCTGGGTTCTATTAGGATTTTGTATTGTGATGATTTACCAAATCATCATCAGTATAATTTTATTTGCCATCAATGGCAGTCCGCAAAGAAGTCCAAACACTGAAAGGTTAATGGCTATTGCTAAGCAAATGCCGATATTTATCGTTTTAATATCCATAGTAGGTCCCATTTTAGAGGAATACGTTTTTCGTAAAGTTATCTTCGGAGAATTGTATAACTTTATAAAGGGATCACGTGTGGTAAGCTTTATCATTGCTTCTATAGTAAGTTCTCTAATATTCGCTTTAGCACATAATGACTTCAAATTTATACCGGTATATTTTGGAATGGGAGTCATTTTCTCACTTGTTTATGTTTACACAAAACGAATTGCTGTACCTATAGGCATACACATGCTTATGAATGGTTCGGTTGTATTAACTCAAGTTGTGGGTGGAGATTCTATTAAAAAATTGCAAGAACAAGCAACATTTATATTCCATCTTATATTTTAAAATAAAAGCATCTCATCATGTATAAATTAATTATCATACATGGCGAGATGCTTATTTTATTACTTTTTTCTTCTAAAGATATATAGTCCAGTGACTCCTAGAAAAATTCCAATTATTGCAATACTTAACGATAAAAGACTTCGATGTATTTTCTTTTTCTTATCATAATCTTTGGAGTGTCCATCATTATTTGTTGTTATCTCATCTGCACTATGGTTTTTGAAGGCGCTATGATTTTTATCTTCTTTATCCGTAGGTTTTTTAAGTTCTGGCATTGAGCCGATTTCTCCTGTAATTAAAGCTAAAACCTGATCATCTAAATTTTCATAGTATTTACTAGAATTAAGTGGATTAAAATATTGAAATCTGAAATAGCTTGTCCCTTTTTGTAATGAATTTAAATATTCATTTCCTCTAAATGATTGCTTTCTAAACAAGCTATAAATGTCACTATCTGTCACCTTTCCATCTAATTGATTCAAATTTTTTACTTGATTAATCAAAAACGGATTGTACTTATAAGCACCCGTGGCTAATTGTCTGAATCTGCTAATTAATGAATTGGTATTATCGCTACTATTCATTCTATGTTCGGTATTATTTTGAGATTTAAAAAAGCCATTTTTGTTCCATATAAATTGATTTATATTATTTTGATTTCTATGACCTGAATTAGAATTAATAATATTTTGTTGACGTTTAAAAGGCGCACCATCTCCACTAGTACGTGTATGATTAATATTATGGTTTATATTGTTTATATTGTTTTGATTTGTTTGATTGTATTTAGGCCTTTGGGGTTGATTCGTATGTCTTTGAGAAGGTCTATTTGTATTTCCTTTAGGGTTACCAGGTTTTTTTCCGGTATGTGAACCCTTACCTGAACTTGTACCAGAGTCTGAATCACTATCTGAATCTGAGTCACTATCTGAGTCTGAATCACTATCTGAATCTGAATCACTGTCTGAGTCTGAGTCACTGTCTGAATCTGAATCACTATCTGAATCTGAATCACTATCTGAATCTGAATCACTGTCTGAGTCTGAGTCACTGTCTGAATCTGAATCACTATCTGAGTCTGAATCACTGTCTGAATCTGAGTCACTATCTGAATCTGAGTCACTATCTGAATCTGAGTCACTGTCTGAATCTGAATCACTATCTAAATATGTGTCATTTTCTGAGTCACTATTTGAAACGATATCTGTATCTAAATCATTATCCGAATTCATACTAATTCCTGTGCGACTAGTGTCATTCACTCGATTGATAATATTGCTCTTAGCTGTATTTCTATCAATTTGATCTTTAGAAAAATTAATGTCAATAGGATGATTACCTTCAGCATGTGCTTGGTGACTGAATAATGATGTAGTTACCATGAAAGCAAAGCCCGTAAGCATAAATGAATGTTTAATGTTAAACTTTTTCATAAATTCAACCACCTCCCCATTACAATCTTTTGTTAGTTCAAGTATATAAAAAAACTAAGCATTTTGCATTTAAATATGATTATTGAAAATTAATATTAATAAAGTTGAAACGTAAAAGTAACTATTTGTAAACAACAGAATTCAAGAATATTTTTATTTTAATTATTACTTGATAATTAAATGTAAGCTAAAGCTTTACCCTAAGCCTAACAAAATTTCAAAATTTATGTTAGTTCAATATAGTTGTATGTATAGATTAACATGATTAAATTTTAGATATTTTAAATGAAATTTTGCCTTTAACTGGCAATTTTAGTATCTTATAACTAAAACGATAGGCGGGTGAATATATTGAAAATCCAAATACTTCAATTCAATGTAGAACGTGGAAATGTTGATAAAAATATGCAAAATATCAAAACTAAGTTTAATCAATACTTAGATAAAGATACCAGTGTCGTCGTGCTTCCAGAAATGTGGAATAACGGTTATGCATTAGAAGAATTAGAACAAAAAGCTGATAAAAATCTTAAAGACAGCTCTCTCTTTATAAAAGACTTAGCACATACATTTAATGTAGATATCATTGCAGGTTCAGTGTCAAATATAAGAGAAAACCATATATATAATACTGCTTTTGCAATTAATAAAAACAAAGAATTGATTAATGAATATGACAAAGTACATCTCGTGCCAATGTTACGTGAGCCAGACTTTTTATGTGGTGGAAATGTAGTCCCTGAACCTTTTTATTTATCTGATCAAACACTTGTGACGCAAATCATTTGTTATGACTTGCGATTTCCAGAGATATTGCGCTATCCAGCTAGAAAAGGTGCTAAAATTGCTTTTTATGTAGCGCAGTGGCCTAGCTCAAGACTAGATCATTGGTTATCATTACTAAAAGCGAGAGCAATCGAAAATGATATTTTTATTGTAGCTTGTAATAGTTGTGGTGATGATGGTCACACCAATTATGCTGGAAATTCAATTGTCATTAATCCTAATGGTGAAATTTTAGACCATTTAGATGATAAAGAAGGAGTACTAACAACACATATCGATGTAGACTTAGTAGATCAACAAAGAGAATATATTCCAGTTTTCAGAAATCTAAAACCACATCTTTATAAATAGCATAGTTAAAGCCGTGAGCTTGGGAGAGACTCACGGCTTGATAACTTATTATTAAGGGAATGTTTTTACAGTTATTTTTTCAATCTATTTTTTGGGGATGTTATTAATTATGAAAAAATTTTAGTGAATTTATCTATTTAACATGATAAATTGAATGTTGTTTACGATAGCTTACATGCTAGAAATAATTACCTATTTAAGGTAGCTAAGAATAATACGTAACACTGAGTCCAAGGAAACTACAGCTACTAGCAAATGCTTCTCACTTGCTTAGTTTATATTAGTAAATTATTAAGTTGGGATGGCTCAACAACTCACTAATAATATTAATTATACGAAGAAAACAAAGTTACAAAAGTTACAATAGACTCATTCAAAAATTATTTTTTGAATTTATTAACTGTATCGATAATCCATTTTACTAAATCACCGATTGTAGAAATGATATCTGCTGCCATTATAACTTCACTCCTTTCGAATTAAGGTAATGGATACGAATGAATTTAACATTCACTCGACTAGATTAAGCAAATTTTTCAACTATCTTTCAATCACATCTCTGTGATATGAGTCTATTAAAACATGATTTTTCCATTTAAAGATTAAAATTTCATAAATAGCAATATTTAGTACTCAACTGTAAAACTAAATATGGTAAAATATCTAATAGTACTTAATTAAAACACTTAGGTATATTTTTTAACAGTTAGGCATGCTTTCTAAAAAATGTTGCGCAAAATTGTATAATGACACTTGAGGAGAGTAGTAAACAAGTGAAAATCATCGATAAAAAAATTGAGCAATTTGCTCAATATTTACAACGTAAAAATAACTTAGATCACATACAGTTTCTAAAAATTCGTTTAGGGATGCAGGTACTAGCGATAAATATTGAAAAGTCTATAGTTGTGTATGGGCTAGCAATAATCTTTCATACTTTCTTTTACACACTTTTAACTCATTTAAGTTATTTTTTAATTAGGAGACATGCACACGGTACGCATGCAAATTCGTCATTGTTATGTCATATTCAGAACATAATTTTCTTTATTATCTTTCCATACTTAATAATAAAGTTAGATATTAACTATTTTGTTCTTTTATCTATGGCATTAGTCGGATTAATTATTACCATTTTATACGCACCTGCAGCAACTAAGAAACAACCTATACCTAGACGTCTTGTAAAGCGAAAAAAAATACTCTCCATATTTTTATATTGTACTATCGTAGTTATTTCATTAGTAACTAAAGAACCGGTAAATAAACTTATTTTATTCGGTGTAATTTTAGAATCTTTAACATTACTACCCATCTTTTTCCCTAAGGAGGATATTAATCATGGAAAACATTTTTAATTTATTTATAAAATTTTTCACTACAATCTTGGAATTTATTGGTACTGTAGCAGGAGATAGTGTATGTGCCTCTTACTTTGACGAACCAGAAGTACCAGAAGAACTGACTAAACTATACGAGTAAATATAACCCTAGAAAGTGTGTAAGATATGGATGATATTAATCTATTTCCGTTTGCAGGCCTACAAATCTTTTTAATGATTTGGGTTACTAAAGTTATCATTAATATGAAATTTAATTTTAGGGATTACATAATCGTTTTTACGATTGTAATCCCTTCTGCAATAATGTATTACTTTTGGCAAAGTAAAGCATTAATAGTTTTGGTTATAATAATCACCATTTTCTTTTATACAAAAATAAAGCTTTATTCAATATTAGTTGTATTATTCACCACTATGATCTTATATATAACTAATTTCATAACTGTATACATACATTTGACTATAAAAGATTATATTCCGTTTAAATTTGCTTTACAGTTAATACATTTTACCTCTTTTGTAATCATAACTCTAATTATTGCTTATTTAACTCAACTATTGTTCAATAAATTAAAAGTATCCTACTTGTCACTCAATAAAAGATACTTATTGATAATAACAATAGTACTTTTCATATCATTTATTTTACTTTATATGGTGTCACAAACTGATATGCGAGGAAATGATACCCTTAAATTATATGCCATCTTATTGTTGGGTATTATGGTTTTTTTAAGTGTAGTGATATTAGTGATGTCCAATTTTACACTCCGTGAAATGAGGTATAAACGTAATGTAAAAGAAATCGAAGCATATTATGAGTACACGTTACGTATAGAAAGCATTAACAATGAAATGCGTAAGTTCCGACATGATTATGTGAATATCCTCACCACTCTTTCAGATTACATTAGAGAAGATGATATGCCTGGATTACGTAAATATTTTAATGAAAATATCGTTCCAATGAAAGATAAATTAAAAACTCGCTCTATTAAAATGAATGGTATTGAAAAGTTGAAAGTGAGAGAAATTAAAGGGCTGATTACTACTAAAATTATTCAAGCTCAAGAAAAACGTATTCCAATTAGTATTGAGGTTCCTGATGAAATTGATCGTATCGATATGAATACTGTTGAGCTTAGTCGTATTATCGGTATTATAGTTGATAATGCTATTGAAGCTTCAGAAAATCTTGAGGAACCACTCATCAATATCGCATTCATCGATAATGAGGAATCTGTCACTTTTATCGTTATGAATAAATGTAGTAATGATATCCCTAAAATTCATGAGTTGTTTGAACAAGGTTTTTCTACTAAAGGTGATAATCGCGGTTTAGGTTTATCAACTTTAAAAGAACTGACAGACTCAAACGAGAATGTTTTATTAGATACTGTCATCGAAAATGGTTACTTTGT
Organism: Staphylococcus sp. HMSC063F05; assembly: GCF_001837075.1. Classification (NCBI taxonomy): domain Bacteria; kingdom Bacillati; phylum Bacillota; class Bacilli; order Caryophanales; family Staphylococcaceae; genus Staphylococcus; species Staphylococcus sp. HMSC063F05. The sequence continues at coordinate 27,077 of NZ_KV831334.1, read as the reverse complement.
ACAAAAAGTAGAAATAAATAATAAGGAATCATAAGGATGTGTAGAATTAAATGAAAATTTTTGTTTGTGAAGATGACCAAAGACAAAGAGAACATATGGTATCAATCATTAAAAACTACATAATGATTGAAGAAAAGCCAATGGAGTTAGCTTTAGCAACAAATGATCCTTATGAGGTCTTAGAGCAATCAAAAGAACTTAATGACATTGGTTGTTACTTCCTTGATATTCAATTAGAAGCTGATATGAACGGTATTAAATTAGCCAGTGAAATTCGTAAACATGATCCTGTTGGTAATATTATATTTGTAACCAGTCACAGTGAGCTGACTTATTTGACGTTTGTTTATAAAGTGGCTGCTATGGATTTTATTTTTAAAGATGATCCATCTGAATTAAAAATGAGAATCATAGATTGTCTTGAAACAGCACATACACGACTCAAATTATTATCAAAAGAAAGTAATGTAGATACGATTGAGTTAAAGCGGGGAAGTAATTCAGTATACGTTCAATATGATGATATTATGTTTTTTGAATCATCTACGAAATCTCATAGACTCATTGCACATCTTGATAATCGACAAATTGAATTTTATGGAAATTTAAAGGAATTAGCACAGCTTGATGAACGTTTCTTTAGATGTCATAACAGTTTTGTAATAAACAGGCATAATATTGAATCTATTGACTCAAAAGAACGTATTGTTTACTTTAAGAATGGCGAAAATTGTTTCGCTTCAGTACGTAATGTTAAAAAAATATAATGAAACACCCATCTTTACGATATGAAATTGTAAAGATGGGTGTTTTACTTATTTCTTATATTTTAAATCAATTATAGTCTTTTATATCTTCTTTTGTTGGCAAACTTTCAATAGCACCATGTTTCGTTGTTGTAAGTGCTGCGACACGATTACTAAACGCTAGTATATCCTTGCCCTTTTCCTTAAATAAATCTTTACATTCAGAATACCGAGACTCGAGTATGCAATAAATAATAGCACCTATAAATGCGTCACCAGCACCAGTTGTATCAATTGCTTGTACTTGATACCCCTCATGATGAATACGATAATCATCTTTGGTATAAATAGTTGCACCTTGCGCTCCTTGTGTATAAATCACTACATTAACTCGACCTCTAAATAAAGATTGAATCGCTTCATCTTCATTCCTCTTACCAGTAATAAATAATAATTCTTCATCAGATATTTTAACAATATGTGCTTTAGGTATGAACGCATTTATTGTACGTTGACATTCGAGTTTATCTTCCCATAAAGGTAAGCGTACATTAGGGTCAAAAACAATAGTACCATCTACTGACTCGAATTTTTCAATCATTTTCTCATGGGCATATTTCATGTCACTCTCTATTAAATCTACAGAACAAAAATGTAAAATATCGTCTTGGAATACTTGAATATCATCAATATTTTCAGGTTGATATAACATATCTGCAGAAGGTTTACGATAAAATGAGAAATCTCTTTGACCATCATCTTGAAGGCTGACAAATGCCAATGCAGTATTTGCTTTATTAGTTCGCTTAATATATTGCGTACCTACGCCAAGTTGTTCAATTGTTTCTACAATGATATCACCAAACGCGTCATTTCCTAGTTGTGTTATCATTTCTGATTTTCCACCTAATTTACTTACTGTAGCCGCTACGTTACACGGTGCGCCACCAACTTGTCGACTAAATTGTTCAACATCTTTTAATTTTGAATGCGTTACATTTGGTATGAAATCAATTAATGCCTCTCCAATAGCAAATAGACGTCTCATTATAAATCACCCTTTTAATTCATATTTAGTGAATTTTAAATATACTTGACCAGATTCAGTCGAAGCTTTTATACCTGTAGCATCCTCATTTGGGAAAATACGTGAGGTTAAAACACGCTCACCATCATTACAGAATATTTCGATACTAGATGTATCCACAAAAATTTGTAACTGTTTTAATGGTGAATCTAAAATGGTAGAACGCGTTGTTCCATCGACATTTGATGGTAGTGTCCCACTATCGGTACGATCTAAAGTGAGTTTATTTTCGTGTTTATTATAAGTAATCAGTGTAGATTCAGATCGAGAGCTACGCAATTCAAAATATATTTCTGAAGCATCATTTTCTAATATATCTATAATCATCTCATACTGCTTACCTTCATATGGATGTAATTTACGTTTAAATTTATTAGCATATCCCAAAGCTGTTTCTTTATTAGTTCTTAAATCTTCTAACTGCTTAAAAGGTCGCTGCTTAAGTTTTCCATTTTCAATGGTAAGTACTCGAGGAATAGTAAGGCAATGTGCCCACCCCTCTTTATCTGTAGGATACTCTGTATCTGGTAGTCCCATCCATCCAATTAAAATGCGTTGCCCGTCTGCATCAACAAACGTTTGTGGCGCGTAGAAATCAAAACCATTATCCAATTCTTGAAAACTTTCATGGTCGAAAAATAGATTATTAAAGTTTAAATCTCCTATCATATACCCTGATTGATAGATATTTCTATATTTATCTCCTTCAGCTTCAACGCCTTGTGGACACATGAGTATGACATCTTTATTGCCTAGTCTAAAATAATCAGGACACTCCCACATATAACCAAATTGTGTCAGATTAGTTTTAATTTCACCTTCAAAATGCCAATCAACAACATCTTGACTACGATATAAAAGTAAACGCCCCATCTCATTTTCATTTTGAGCACCTAGAATAGCGTACAGTTGACTATTTTTTTCAAATACCTTTGGATCCCTGAAATGACTTGTATACCCTTCAGGTTGTCCATGAATCACAGGTTTAGGAAACTTCTCTATTTTTCCGTCTTTGTTCATTCTGGCAATCATTTGACTGGAAATTCTATTCCAATGTTGGTCACGATGATTGCCTGTATACATATAATAAAGATGATTTTGATATTCAAAAGCACTTCCACTGTATACGCCATGACTATCATACTTAGTATCAGGTTTAAGAAGTGTTCCTTGAGGTTCAAAATGTAATAAATCTTTGCTTTTATAATTAAACCAATATTTTAAACCGTGCACAGCACCTAACGGAAACCATTGATGTGAAATATAGTAGTATCCTTCATAATAAATGAGTCCGTTTGGATCATTCAATAAACCCATTTCAGGTTGGATATGAAATGTTTGTCTATATAAAGATGTATCCACTTGGTGTTTCAGTTGCTCAAGATATGTTTCATCAACATCCTCAATACGTTGGTATCTCTCTTCACGAGTCCACTCCACTATGTTCTACCTCCTACTACAACTATTTATATATTAATAACTCTATTATTTTAACATATTGATTTAGAGAAATATGTTAATAATGTCACTTTTTGACATGTTTAAATTCATGCTTATTAATATCCAATTGATACCTGTCAATATTTAATTAATTATTTCATTCAACTATGCTTTCTCAATAATTATACCAATTTGATTAGCAATTATCATTATATGTGGTATCGGTTCCATTTTAACTAAAACAAGATTTCTATGCATGTTAATTCAATTTGATAGGAATTTTTATTTTTAATGTTGTTTGTTCACCTTTTAATAGTTGGTTAATTTCTTTTAATGCTTGCTTTCCTGCTTCAAAGTAATTATAGCTAACCGTTTGAATGACAGGTGATACTATTTGAGTCATAGGGTCTCCACCAAATCCATATATTGAACAATTGTAAAACCTTTGTTGATGATCAGAGCAATATTTATGGATTGCAAAAGCAATGGTATCAGTTGCTCCAACTATCGCATCAGCATCATGTACTCTTTCAAGTTGCTGACTTACATCTTTAAAAGCTTGTTCATGCTTAAATGTTGTTTCATAAATTTTCGGACTTATGTGATAGTCCTTCAGCGCTTGAATAACTCCCAGCTTACGTTGAATACCAACTGCAATATCTTCTTCACTAACGCCAAAGAAATGTACATTTCGACAACCTTTTTCACCAATGAGTACTCCAATTTTATATCCAGCTTCATAATCATCGTGATATATACTATATAATCGGTCGTGTTCTTGTCCTACTATAATGACAGGAACATCAATTTTCTCAATGACTTCAATATGCGCTTCAGTAATATGTGTTGCCATTAGCACGATTCCATCAACTTTACTACGTGATAATGTTTTTAGTGCCGAAATTTCACCATCTATTTTTAATCCTGTGTAATTTAATAATAACTGATATCGATGTTGATTACATTGGTGTACCAAACCCTTAATCGTTTCGTCAACAGCGTATGAATTCATACGCGGAATAATTGCTCCAATCAAATTGGTACGTCGAGCTCTTAAGCTTTGTGCAAATTGATTTGGCTGATAATTATTTTCTTCTATTATTTTAGTTATTTTTTCTTTCGTTGCTGGACTCACAGATCCATTATTTAAAAAGCGTGAAACAGTACTTTTCGATACTCCAGCTAATTTTGCTATATCTGATATATTTTTCATAAAAAATCACCTATCACGTCATCAATCGTTCCTTTTTATTTTACCATATGAACCAACGCTTTAAATAGTTGAAATTATTGTTTAGAATACGATTAAATAAATTGACGTGTTAGGTGATTGTCATTTATATAATTTTAAAACTTAATATGACGATTAAACTTATTTAGCTCTCCATAGAAATACGCTTTCTCACCGTGTACTATAACATCGAGTCCTGTTTTATCTTCTTCTTGAGTTGTAGCTAAAGGAGTAAAAATTTTAATAAATCTAGCAATCAAAAAAGTGACTATTGCGCTAAAAACGACAGTCGCAATTGCCGCTCCAAGTTGAATCACTACTATTTTAAAATCACCTGTATAGATAAAACCATTCTCCACCGCACTATTAATTTGATGTGATTGAAAAACTCCTGTAAACACAGCTCCTAAGATACCACCTACACCATGAATACCAAATGCATCTAGTGCATCATTATATTGGAGTTTTACTTTAATTAAATTTATAACGATATAGCAACCTATGCCACCCATTATTGCAATAATCATGGCACTCATATAGCTGACGTATCCTGCTGCTGGTGTAATAGCGACAAGACCAGAGAGCGCTCCAGATAAAAGACCTAGTAAACTTGTAGTCTTTTTCAAGATATATTCAAAGATTAACCAACCGAAAGCACCTGCACTTGCACCAATAACTGTATTTACAAACGATATCATGGCTATGTGATCGAATGTAAATGCACTGCCCACATTAAATCCATACCATCCTAACCATACTAATATACCACCTATAAGTGTAATTAATAGATTATGGGGAGTATGTTTTTCTTTCTTTTTACCTATACCTATCATTATCCCAAGAACCAAACCAGATACACCTGATGTTATATGAACTACTGTTCCACCCGCATAATCTATTGCTCCAATTTTACTAATCCAACCACCACCCCATACCCAGTGGGCAACAGGGCTATAAATTAATAGAACCCATAAACTCACAAAAATCAGATAAGGAATGAATCTCATTTTCTCGGCTATCGAACCTGATAAAATAGATACCGCAATTGTACAAAACATCATTTGAAACAACATAAATAATGAGAGAGGTATATGAGGACTCAAAGTTTTTGAAGTTTCAAAACCAACATGATGAAGACCCAAAAATTTCAAACCACCTATCCATTGATTACCTCCATCAAAACTTAAAGAGAAACCAATCATTATCCATATAAATGTGACAATGACAATGGCAACCATACTTTGCATTACAGTATTTAAAGCATTTTTTGATTGTACGAGTCCCCCATAAAAAAGGCTCAAACCTGGTGTCATTAACCATACTAATAGAGTACATAAAAATAGAAATATTGTATCATTCATATTCATACTTACCACTTCCTTTAAAAACATCATAATGAGTGTTTTTTTTAAAAGCAAAATTAGGTAAGGTCATGTTACACAGAATGTCACTTTAAGTTACATTGTATATATAAGCGTTGTACTAAAAACATATTATTTTCGTTACACTATGTTAGTAATGAGTATAATAAAAAGATAATCTTGATTTAGTTATCTCATTACAATAATAAATAAGCCTGGGACAATGATTGTTGTCTCAGGCTATCATAATTCTACTAACGAATTTCATTAAATTAAAAACAGTCTTCAAGTTTAGCTCTTTCTTTCAACGATATAGCTAATAGCTACTTAATTTAACTTTTTTCTCGTCAATCACATCTATAATTAAATTTGCTTAATTTCCTATCCTCAAAAAATCTGTTTATCAACTTTATAACTATAAATTTTTATGCCTTTTGAATAGTAATCGTCCATGATGCATCATCAAGTTGCTCATAGTTTGTAACTGGATATCCATTTTCTGCAGCCCAATTAGGTAATGCTTCCGTAGCCTGGGTGCAATCGAAATCGATTTTCAATTCATCCCCTTGATTTAATTCATTCATTTTCTTTTGTGCTTCTATTAAAGGAAATGGACAAACCATCCCTACTGTTCCTAATTCGTATACCATTGATATACCTCCTCATTCACTTTATCTAATGTCACATTAGAATAACCAATCTTAGCTTTGAGATACTTGTTGTAACTTTTTCATAGGTTTTACAAAAATAAAATAACTCATAAACCAAACACCAATAATCATAGAGGCTAAAGCAATCCATCCTTGCCAACTCATTGTAGCTGTCTCAACTAAACCATTACCGATAGAGCAACCACCTGCAACTGAAGCACCAAATCCCATAAATATACCACCAAGCGCACTATTGCGAATTGTCTTAATATCTGGCAATCTCCATCTAAACTCTTTAGACCCTTTTGCAGCTATATAAGAACCTATGAATATACCTAGTACCAAAAGCACACCCCAATCAATAAATTTTAAATCTCCTGAAATAAGATAATTTACAAGATTTGCAGATGGTGTTGTTATACCTAAGCCACCCATTCTCCCAGTAGATTCACTCATAGGCCAAGCAAGTAGAGCAATAAAACCTATTGCAATGCCAGCAACAAATGGATGATATCTTTTTTCAAATAGGTAATGTCTAATACCACTATATTTTTGTTTAAGTTGGGGCACCATTATTTTAGGTTTTCGAATTGTTTTCACAACTAAAAATATTGTAATTACAGTTAATAACATGACGAGAATCCATTGTGGTATACCTGTTGTACTCGTCATACTTGTGCTGACTTGCGTCGGTTTATTTATTTGATTCATTATTGGAAGAAGTACCCCAGTTTTAGTTACGGCTGAAGTCAATGCATAAAATATTAATGCCACCCAACTTCCAATTAACCCTTCACCAGCCCTATACCAAGTTCCTGTCGCGCATCCTCCAGCTAATACTATCCCTATTCCAAAAACGAAGGATCCCAAAATAGTTCCTATAACTGGAAATGTTTCTGCTGGAACCTCTATAATATTTAAGTTCTTTAGAATAAGTAAACCAATACTTTGGACTGTAATAGCAATAAACAATGCATAAAACATTTTGTTACTCTTTTGAACGTACATATCTCTAAATCCACCAGCTAAACAAAATCTTGTTCTCTGCATTACAAATCCTAGCAATATGCCAACGACTAATCCGCTTATAATTGTCCACACCATTTTATCACCTTTTCCGATATAAATACTAAGGTATTATAGTAGAAAGGACTATATTTTGCAAATTCTTAATTTTATTTATTATGTTTTAATATAAATATTTTGTGAGTTTGATTAAGTCACTCTTAGATAAGTTACTAAATTTATACCACTCCTGGTCAGAATAATAAATAAACAATTTATTTCCTAATAACCCTTTCGATATTCTATACCGCACAATGCTAGAGAGTTCGAATTGAATATTGAATGGATTATTGTTTTGACTATATGCCTTAAACTCCAACTTATTTTCATGTATTAACAATATACCGGGAACTGTCATTATTCTGGGAATATGTGATTTGAAATTACAATTTATTTCTTGAGTCATTTGTTTCAATCTCCCATTACAATAAATATCAACTTACAATTTTTGTTAAAAAGTTTCGTATTTATAATCTATTGTAACTGTTTAATATAAAAAAAGCACTCTCACTTCTCACTTGAGAGTACTATGTTAATGTGATTTTTATTAATTATTTACTATAATTTTTCATGAAGAACAATAATGATTGTAACTCTATACCAAAATCAATATGATGTACTTGGACATCTTGGGGTGTTTTAATTCGACGTGGCGTAAAGTTTAGTATACCTTTAACACCGGCTTTAACAAGTTCATCAGCTACTTGTTGTGCCACATTATCTGGTGTTGTTAAAATGACTACATCAATATCTTCTGATTCTAATGTCGTTTTGATATCATCACTATGTTTTACCACAACGTCACCGATATTCTCACCTATAATATCTGGTCTAATATCAAAAGCTTCAGTAATTGTCATCTCATCATGTATTGAAAAGTTATATGTAAGTAATGCACGCCCTAAATTACCGATACCTATAATGGCAATTTTAATTTGATCGCTCTCACTTAATTCTGATTTAAAGAATTCAAGCATACTATCTATATTATATCCATATCCTTTTTTTCCTAATTCACCAAAGTATGAAAAGTCTCTTCTTATTGTAGCTGAATCAATTTGTAGTGCTTCACTTATTGTTTTAGAATTAACACGATCTATACCTTTACCTTTCAAAATACTGACCAATCGGTAATATAAAGGTAGACGTTTTAACGTAGCGCGAGGAATTTTAAAATCATCTGGCATATATCTAACCCCCCTTTTTCGCGTATATTATGCATGTATCATTAAAATCAGTAAATGAGTTAAAACATATGTGGAATGTCATCTCATAATACAAATAATTGTCTACAACGAATACTTAAACATTATACATTATTAATTTTTAAAAATAAATATCCTAGTTTCATGTGTTCTATGAATACTGTAGAATAGAAGTAATTGAGTTTAACATCATTTCAAGATAACGTACGCAATTTATTTTTCTATTTAAAATTCGATAATATAGAATTAACAAAAATTTAAATATTCAAAAACAAATACTTTATATATAGTTTAAACCTATTTCAAATACATAGAAAGGTGAGAATCGAATGATACTTTTACAACTTAATGACATCTCCAAATCGTTCGATGGTGAAGATATCTTCACAGATGTTAATTTTGAGGTGAAAACTGGCGAAAGAATCGGCGTAGTAGGCCGTAATGGAGCTGGTAAATCGACATTAATGAAAATCATAGCAGGTGTGGAAAATTACGATAGTGGTCGAATATCAAAAATCAAAAATTTGACAATGAGTTATTTAACTCAGCAAATGACACTCAATTCAGAAGCTACTGTCTTTGAAGAAATGTCTAAGCCTTTTGAACATATAAAGAAAATTGAAAATTTAATTAAGGATGAAACCGATTGGCTTGCACGAAATGGACAAGATTATGAATCCGATGAATATCAATCACATATTGAAAAATATGAAACTTTAACGAATCGTTATGAGCAATTAGATGGTTATCAATATGAGAGTAAAATTAAAACAGTCCTGCACGGGCTTAACTTTACAGAAAGCGATTTCAACAAGCCTATTAATGATTTTAGTGGTGGTCAAAAAACACGTCTTTCTCTTGCTCAAATGTTACTTAAAGAACCCGATTTACTCCTTCTTGATGAACCAACTAACCATCTAGACATGGAAACAACCAAGTGGTTAGAGGATTACTTAAAGTACTTTAAAGGGGCAATTGTAATTATCAGTCATGATAGATATTTTTTAGATAAAATTGTAACTCAAGTTTATGATGTTGCTCTAGGAAATGTAAAACACTATGTAGGAAACTATGAGCAATTTATAAAGCAACGTAATCAGTATTACGAAAAACGCATGCAAGAATTTGAAAAGCAACAAGAAGAAATCAAGCGTTTAGAAACCTTTGTAGAAAAAAATATTACTCGTGCATCTACAAGCGGCATGGCTAAGAGTAGACGTAAAACATTGGAAAAAATGGAACGTATTGATAAACCTATGATAGATGCTAGAAGTGCAAATATACAATTTGGCTTCGACCGTAATACTGGTAATGATGTGATGCACATTCATGATTTAAAAATTGGTTACGACTCACCTATTACACTACCTATAAACCTCGAAATCTTTAAAGGGGATCATATAGCTATCATTGGTCCAAATGGTGTTGGTAAAACAACATTGATAAAAACAATTGCTGAAAAACAACATAAACTAGGTGGTCAAATTATCTTTGGTGCTAATTTACAAATTGGTTACTATGATCAAAAACAAGCTGAATTTAAATCAAATAAAACCATTCTCGATTATGTTTGGGATCAATATCCACATATGAATGAAAAAGATGTACGGGCAGTATTAGGGCGTTTCTTGTTCGTTCAAGAAGACGTAAAAAAAATTATCAATGACTTATCCGGCGGCGAAAAGGCACGATTACAATTAGCACTTTTAATGTTACAACGTGATAATGTTCTTATCTTAGATGAACCGACTAACCATTTAGATATTGATTCTAAAGAAATGCTTGAACAAGCATTGAAAGATTTTGAAGGCACAATTATTTTTGTATCACATGATCGTTATTTTATTAACCAACTTGCAAATAAAGTTTTTGATTTAAACATTAATGGTGGCCAAATGTATTTGGGAGATTATCAGTATTATATTGAGAAAACTGAAGAAGCTGCAGCTATCAAAGCACATGAAACAATAACTCAAAATAATTTTGAAAATAAAGAGATAAATCAAGACGCAAATACTTCAACCTATATCAGTCAAAAGCAACAAAAAAGACAACAACGTAAATTAGAAAGACAAATTGAACATTGTGAAAGACAAATCGAAGAATTAGAAGCACAAATATCACATATCGACGAACAGTTAACACAACCTGAAGTATTTAACGACCCTCTAAAAGCTAGTAAATTTGCCAATCAAAAATCCGATACCGAACAAAAATTAGAACAAATAATGTTGGAATGGGAAAAATTACAAGAAAAGCTCTAATTTCCAACATAATGACAAGACACCTGAAAGTTGAATATATGACTTTTCAGTGTCTTTTAGTATTTTTTTACACAAATATTATTAACAGCTTGAATTACTTTCATAATCACTATCCACAGAGTTACCCTACTTATCCACAAGTAAATTAACACTTTTTCTTTTTTAATTTTACTTATTTATTTACATATCCACAAACAACTTCACTACTTACCCACAACTTACTCACATTTTGTTGATAAGTACGCACGTTCCCTATTGACAACTTATTTTCTATTTTCAATTGTTTACGTTATTCATTTATGAAATAATTTATTAAGAAAGAAAAAGGAGAACTAAACTTCATGACGAACAATCAAACCTTAGTACTGATTATATTAACTTTCATCATCCTAATTACACTTGTAAATGTAATTATCTCTATTATAGAGAGGCGTAAACAGATTGCTAAAATAAATACTTTATGGGATAACAAATTAAAATTAGAAAGTTTTATACGTCCTAATTCACGATTCGATGCCCAATATCACGCTTACCGCGATCATTACAATGAGCAGTCATTTATCGACGATAAGACTTGGTCAGACCTAAATATGGATACGTTATTTCATAAAATTAATTTTAATTTCACTGCAATTGGTGAAATGCGACTATATGCAACTTTAAGAGGTATGTTTAAGGTAAATCAAACCTCATTGATAAACATGTTTAAAGAAAATAAAGTATTTCGTTTAAATGTATCTTACATTCTTTCTAAAATTGGTAAAAATGTATACCCTTTGTTTCCAGATCAAATGTTACCCACTAAGCGAAATATTTTATTAATGTTTTGTCCGTTGTTACCATTTATCGGGTTCGCATTCATTTTTTTAATTCCTTCAAAAGGTATATTAATATGTCTTACTTTTATGATTTTAAATGCAATATTATCTTTCAAACTAAAAAAATCTTATGACCAAGATTTAAAATCAATTTTTTATACTGCTAATGTTATAAAGCAAAGTCAAGCTTTAAGTAAGATTGAGAGCACGCCCGCGATAAGTGTTGATTTTACTCATTTTAAAGCTTCACGCCGTTTTAGTGGTTTATTAGCTAGAGTAGAATCACAAGATATGGCGAGTAGCATAATCATGTTTATTAAATTAGTATTCATGATAGATTATGTTTTATTTCATTTAATACAACGCAGCTACTTTAAGTATCAAGAAGAAGTTATGACATGTTATGACTACATAAGCATATTAGATAATCATTACTCTATAGCTATGTATCAACATACTTTGACACATTATTGTTATCCTAAAATCAATCACAATATTAATGGTCTTCAAATGAAATCAATCATTCATCCTCTACTAGATGAAGAAAATGCGATTGCTAACACAATTGACATTTCAAATCATATATTGCTCACAGGCTCTAATGCATCAGGAAAATCTACATTTATGAAAGCAGTTGCACTAAATTTGATTTTAGCTCAATCGATACAAACTGCAACAGCTCACTCATTTATTTATCAACCTGGCTATGTAATGACATCAATGGCAAATGCGGATGACGTTTTAAGTGGTGACAGTTATTTCATGTCAGAACTTAAGTCTATTCGTAGATTATTTAACACTCATCAGTGCAATAAGATATATTGTTTTATAGATGAAATTTTTAAAGGAACGAATACAACTGAACGTATTGCGGCTTCTGAATCAGTATTATCGTATTTAGATAATCAAAAAGCATATCAGGTTATCGCTGCGACACATGATGTTGAATTATCAACATTATTAGAAAATACATATAATAATTATCATTTTAATGAATCAATTCAAGAAAATAGCATATTTTTCGATTACAAAATTAAACCAGGTAAAGCCAATACACGTAATGCAATTGAATTACTACGCATTACGCAGTTTCCTATCGATATTTATCAGCGTGCTCAACAAAATATTCGAAACCTCTAGAATTAATTAGTTTAATATTTATAAAAAAGTTAAGCGCCTATCTAAAAGTAGTTACTCTTAGATAGGCGCTTTGAAATATTATTTAAACAGAAAAAGTTTCAATATCAATATTATTTTGTCCATTTAAAGCTAAATCGCCACGCAAACCAGCTTGATATAAATAATATCCAGCAGCACCAATCATCGCTGCATTATCAGTGCAAAGAACAGGACTTGGAATAGTAAGGTGTATACCCTCTTTTTTACATGCTTCACTTAGTGCATTTCTTAATCCTTTATTACTAGCAACACCACCTGCAACAATTAAGCGATTAACATTATAAGTTTTACAAGCATGAATAGCTTTATAGGTTAAAACTTCTACAACACTATTTTGGAAACTCGTTGCAACATCTTCAGCTACAATTTCAATATTTTTCTGTCTTAAATTATGCAGTTTATTTATTACAGCACTTTTAAGACCACTAAAACTAAAATCATAACTATCTTTTTCGAGCCAAACTCTTGGAAAATCATATACATCTTTACCTTTAGCTGCTAATCGATCAATATGCGGTCCACCAGGATAAGGAAGATTGATTGTTCGAGCAACTTTATCATAAGCTTCTCCTACTGCATCATCTCTCGTTTCACCAATCACTTCGAAATCTAAATGATTTTTCATATATACTAGTTCAGTATGACCACCAGATACAATCAATGACATTAGTGGAAACGTTAATGGTTGTTCTAAGTGATTGGCATAAATATGACCAGCAATATGATGTACTGGAATAATAGGCTTATCATAAGCAAATGCCAAAGCTTTAGCCGCATTAATACCAATCAATAAAGCTCCTATTAATCCTGGGCCTTGTGTTACTGCAATAGCGTCAATGTCTTCCATTTTCACTTTTGCACTCACTAACGATTCATCTATAGTTGCTGTTATTCCTTCAACATGATGTCTACTAGCAACTTCAGGTACAACACCACCAAAACGTTTGTGACTATCTATTTGACTTAAAACAGTATTAGATAAAAGTTCAGTGCCATTCTTTATTACACTTACACTCGTTTCATCACAACTTGTTTCAATTGCTAAGATTAATTTATTATTTGTCATTTCAAATTCACCCACATGACTAATGCGTCCTCGCCTTCTCCATAATAATTCTTTCTTTTTCCACCATTTTGGAATCCCAAATTCCTATAAACATGTTGTGCAACATCATTATCTATTCTTACTTCTAAACTCATCACATCACAAGAAAAACGTGCATAGTTCATTGCATATTTAAGTAAAAGTTGCCCAAGACCATAGCCTCTAAATGCCTTTGATATAGCTATCGTTGTAATTTGTGCTTGATCAACGACTAACCATAAACCAACATATCCAATTATTTTGTCACTAAATTCTATAACAAAATATGTAGCAAATTCGTTGTTTTCTATTTCATGATAAAATGCATCGATTGACCACGAACTGTGTGAGAAACTATTTCTTTCTATATCAAAAACTTTAGGAACATCTTCCACACTCATTTTCCTAATATTCAATTGTTCTCTTGTTGGTTTAACCAATTTCGTTCCGCCTCTGATAATTTATGATATTTAGGAGTAAATGAATGTATATTTTCTGGTTTTTGGATTAATTGCTTCATACTTGAAGCTTGTGGTAACTGTTCTACGATGTCACTGTCTAATAAATGTTTTATTTTTTCGATATGAAATCCTACAAACACATAAGGTTGGTTTAATTGATGAAGTTTTTCAATAAGTTCAAAAATAGGTATATAAGTGTCATCAATAATGGTTATTAATTCATTGTCCTGATATTGATAAACACCTGCATAAACTGCTTCTCTTCTAGCATCAAAAATGGGTACTAACAACTTCGTACTGTCTTTTACTGTGCTAGCAAGTGCTTTAAGTGATGAGACACCATATAAGTTAGTGTTTAATGCATACGCTAATGTTTTAGCAACAGTAACCCCTATTCTAAGACCGGTATATGAACCTGGACCTTCCGCTACCACGATATCAGTTATTTCTGTTTTATTTATTTTACTTTCTGTAAGAATTTCTGCTATTTCGGGCATGAGTTGCACTGAATGATTCTTTTTGATATCAGTTGTTTTTTCAGCAATCACTTCATTATCTTTCATAATAGCTACTGATAAAGGTTGGTTTGACGTATCAATTAGAAGATAGTTCATTCAAAATTGCCTCCTTTACTAATGCATAATGTTGCCCATGTGTTTCAATGGATACTTGTCTCTCATTCGCATCTTTGACACTTATATTAATAGTTAAGTGATTAGGAGGAAGGAAATCTTTGATAAATTTACTCCACTCTATAACTATGATAGCATTGTCTTCAAAATATTCATCGAAACCTAAATCATCTTCCTCACCTTCAAGTCGATAACAGTCCATATGATGTAATCGTATGCTTGAACCTGTATAAGATTTGATTATATTAAATGTTGGTGAGTTTATCGTTCTTTTAACACCTAACGCTTTTCCTATAAATTGCGTTAATGTAGTTTTCCCTGCTCCTAGGTCACCATTTAATAAAATCAAGTCCTTAGCACTTAAATGTTTTACAAGTATTTGAGCAAATTTATCCATTTCATTTAAATTGTGAATAGTTATCAATTTTTACTCTCCTATATATGATTATTTAAAATCAAATTATCTCTATATTTAAAGATATATAAACATTTCTACATGGTTTATTAACTTATTCATTGTAACAAATTTTAATTCAAATTTCTTCGTAAAATATTTAAGCTTGTCCTCTATAAATTTTTAGAAAATTCTAAATTTATTATTGACACAATTCACCACATGTAGTAAATTGAATTTATCAAATTTTAAAACAATTCAAACTATTAAGAATAAATGACCATTCAACGAAAGGAGTATAATAAAATGACTTATCTATCTACGCTAGACCTACCAACAACTCAACATGCTATTATCATTTTATTATACTCGTAAGGACTCGAACTTTAGAAAAGTTTTAACTTCTAAATGTTTAAGTCCTATTTCTAGTTGGATGGGACTTAATAACGTCCCAATATTCATTGGGACGTTTTTTTATTTTCTAAATAATTATATGGGGGAACGATATATGCGAAGTGATATGATCAAAAAAGGAGATCACCAAGCTCCTGCAAGAAGTCTTTTACATGCGACTGGCGCTCTTAAACAACCTACAGATATGAATAAACCTTTCGTAGCAATTTGTAACTCTTATATTGATATTGTTCCTGGGCACGTTCATTTAAGAGAATTAGCAGACATCGCAAAGGAAGCTATTAGAGAAGCAGGTGCTATCCCATTCGAATTTAATACTATTGGTGTTGACGATGGAATCGCTATGGGACATATTGGCATGAGATATTCCTTACCTTCAAGAGAAATTATCGCAGATGCAGCTGAAACAGTTATTAACGCTCATTGGTTTGATGGTGTTTTTTACATTCCTAATTGCGATAAAATTACGCCAGGAATGTTACTCGCAGCTGTTAGAACAAATGTACCAGCTATCTTTTGCTCAGGAGGCCCAATGAAAGCTGGTCTTTCCGCTCAAGGTAAGGCATTGACATTATCTTCAATGTTTGAAGCGGTTGGAGCTTTTAAAGAAGGAACAATCTCAAAAGAAGCATTTTTAGACATGGAGCAAAACGCTTGTCCTACATGTGGTTCGTGCGCCGGTATGTTTACCGCAAACTCAATGAACTGTTTAATGGAAGTTTTAGGTTTAGCCCTACCATATAATGGTACAGCTCTAGCTGTGAGTGACCAACGTCGTGAAATGATTAGACAAGCTGCATTCAGGTTGGTTGAAAATATTAAAAATGATATTAAACCTCGCGATATTATCACACAAGATGCAATTGATGATGCTTTTGCTCTTGATATGGCCATGGGAGGTTCTACTAATACTGTTCTTCATACTCTTGCAATTGCAAATGAAGCAGGTATTGACTACGATTTAGAACGTATTAATGAAATTGCTAAAAAAACACCTTACCTTTCTAAAATTGCACCTAGTTCTTCTTATTCTATGCACGATGTTCATGAAGCAGGTGGCGTCCCAGCTATTATAAATGAATTGATGAAAAAGGATGGTACTTTACATCCGGATAGATTAACAGTTACGGGTAAAACCTTGAGAGAAAATAATGAAGGTAAAAACATCAAAAATTTTGATGTTATTCATCCTCTTGAAAACCCTTATGATAAACAAGGTGGATTATCTGTTTTATTCGGAAACCTCGCACCTAAAGGAGCGGTAATCAAGGTCGGTGGAGTTGATCCTTCAATTAAAGTATTTACAGGAAAGGCAATTTGTTTTAACTCTCATGATGAAGCTGTTGAAGCCATTGATAATCATACAGTAAGAGAAGGACATGTTGTTGTTATTAGATATGAGGGACCTAAGGGAGGTCCTGGAATGCCAGAAATGCTAGCCCCTACGTCTTCCATAGTGGGCAGAGGATTAGGTAAAGATGTTGCATTAATTACGGACGGTAGATTTTCGGGAGCAACTAGAGGTATTGCAGTTGGACATATTTCACCTGAAGCCGCTTCAGGTGGACCCATTGGCTTAATAAGAGATGGTGATAAAATTACGATTGATTTAATCAATAGAACTCTAAACGTCAATCAATCTGAAGAAGAACTGTATCGCCGTAAAAATCAGCTTGAACCATTCAGAGCAAAGGTTAAAACAGGCTACTTAGCTAGATATACTAGTTTAGTCACAAGCGCTAATACTGGAGGTATTATGCAAGTTCCGGAAAACCTTATTTAATTAGGAGATGATTAAAATGTCAAATCAAAAATCAATGGCTTCGCCTCACCCTTCTGTGCATCAAACAAAGGAATCACAACCCTTAATAACACGCAGTGGTTCTCAATTATTAGTTGAAGCACTTCAGCAGGAAGATGTAGATTTTATCTTCGGTTATCCCGGTGGAGCTGTCTTACCTTTATACGATACATTTTATGACGGGAAAATCAAACATATTCTTGCTCGTCATGAACAAGGTGCTACACATGCTGCTGAAGGATATGCGCGTGTCTCTGGTAAAACAGGAGTCGTTGTTGTGACAAGTGGACCCGGTGCAACAAATGCCATTACAGGTATTACTGATGCATATAGCGACTCTTTACCACTAGTCGTTTTTACTGGTCAAGTTGCTACACCTGGTATTGGTAAAGATGCTTTCCAAGAAGCTGATTTACTCTCGATGACTACACCTATTACAAAACACAATTATCAAGTTAAAAAGATTGAAGACATTCCAAGAATTGTTCATGAAGCCTTTCATTTAGCGAACACTGGAAGAAAAGGTCCTGTAGTGATTGATTTCCCTAAAGATATGGGTGTGCTTAAAACTGATGTTGAACTTACAAAAGATATTAATATTCCTGGTTATGAAGTTAATAGTAACCCAAATAAAGAGGATATTAATAAGTTAATATATATGATTAAAGAAGCTAAGAAACCTCTTATTCTTGCAGGTGCTGGTATTAATCACTCTAAATCTAATCATTTATTAACAGAATTTGTGACAAGACATCAAATCCCTACAGTTACAACTCTCCTAGGACTTGGAGCAGTACCTTATCATCACCCTTTATTCTTAGGTATGGGAGGTATGCATGGATCTTATGCAAGTAATATGGCTTTAACAAATTGTGATTTACTTATCAATTTAGGTAGTAGATTCGATGATCGTCTTGCAAGTAAGCCTGATGCATTCGCACCAAATGCAAAGGTTGTACATGTAGATATCGACCCTTCTGAAATAAATAAAGTTATTAATACAGATTTAGGTATAGTCGCTGATTGCAAGCTTGTGCTTGAGAACTTATGCCATGAGCAAGTTTTAACATCCTCCCACGAAGAATGGAACGATTATTGTATTAATAACAAAAGTAACTATCCATTTAAATATGATGAAAATGATAAAAACTTTTGCAAACCACAAAAAGCGATTGAATATATTGGCAAAGTTACCAATGGAAATGCAATTGTTACAACTGACGTAGGCCAACACCAAATGTGGACAGCACAATTCTATCCATTTAAAAATTATGGACAATGGGTAACAAGTGGTGGTTTAGGTACTATGGGATTTGGAATTCCATCAGCAATAGGAGCACAATTAGCTGAACCTGAGAAAACAGTTGTATGTTTTGTAGGAGATGGCGGTTTTCAAATGACGAACCAAGAAATGGCTTTACTTCCAGAATATGGACTTAATGTCAAAATAGTACTTATTAATAACGGAACTTTAGGTATGGTAAAACAATGGCAAGATAAATTCTTTAATAAACGATTTTCTCATTCTGTATTTAACGATCAACCTGATTTTATGAAAATGGCGGAAGCATATGGTATTAAGGGATTCTTGATAGATTCTCCAGATAAATTAGAATCTTCAATTGATGAAGCATTTGCATATCATGGACCGGCACTCATTGAAGTTAGAATCTCACCTATAGAACCAGTTAATCCAATGGTACCTAGTGGCAAATCAAATCATGAAATGGAGGGTTACTAATGGAACGAACAATTCATTTTACATTAGTTGATCAAGTGAGTACTTTGAACAGAATTACTAGCGCCTTCGTTCGCTTACAATGTAATATTGATGAACTTCATGTTAAACATTCAGACAAAGAAGGAATTTCTAATATGAAACTTAAAGTCAATATTAAAGATGATGATACTTTTAAAATTGTTCTTAAAAAACTATCACAACAAGTAAATGTACTAAGTGTTAAAAGTGAATAAACGTTTTGATGCGCTAGTTAAAAAATCAACTAAACATAACTAACATCATGCACCTTTTACGCATAAATTATTTTGAAAATTCAGAACTTTCTATAAAATGACTGGAGGATTTTATTATGACAAAAGTATATTACGACGAAACAGTAACTCAGGATGCATTACAAGGTAAAAAAATTGCTGTCATTGGTTATGGCTCACAAGGACATGCACATGCACAAAATTTAAAGGACAATGGTTATGATGTAGTCATTGGCCTGCGTCCAGGACGATCATTTAATAAAGCTAAAGAAGATGGATTTGATGTTTATACGGTAAGTGAAGCAACACAACAAGCAGATGTAGTGATGGTACTATTGCCTGATGAAATTCAAGGTGAAGTATATAACAAGGAAATTAAACCATATTTAGAAAAAGGAAATGCTTTAGCATTCGCACACGGTTTTAATATCCATTTCAGTGTTATCGAACCACCTAGTGATGTCGATGTCTTTTTAGTAGCACCTAAAGGACCTGGTCATTTAGTTAGACGTACATTTGTTGAAGGAAGTGCCGTACCAGCATTATTTGGTGTTCAACAAGATGCTACAGGCCAAGCTAGAAACATTGCTTTAAGCTACGCAAAAGGCATTGGTGCTACTCGTGCCGGGGTCATTGAAACGACATTTAAAGAAGAAACTGAAACAGATTTATTCGGTGAACAAGCTGTACTTTGTGGAGGAGTTTCCAAATTAATTCAGAGTGGATTCGAAACACTTGTGGAAGCAGGTTACCAACCTGAATTAGCTTATTTTGAAGTCTTACACGAAATGAAATTAATTGTTGATTTAATGTATGAAGGCGGAATGGAAAATGTCCGTTATTCTATCTCTAACACTGCTGAATTTGGCGACTATGTTTCTGGACCAAGAGTAATTACACCTAATGTTAAAGAAAATATGAAAAAAGTACTTGAAGATATTCAAAATGGTAACTTTAGCCGTAGATTTGTTGAAGATAACAAAAATGGCTTTAAAGAATTCTATCAATTACGTGAAGATCAACATGGTCATCAAATTGAACAAGTTGGACGTGAATTAAGAGAAATGATGCCATTCATTAAATCTAAAAGTATTGAAAAATAACAACAGTAGAGGGGTGTTTTTAATGGAAGAACATATTCAAATTTTTGATACAACACTTAGAGATGGTGAACAAACGCCAGGAGTCAATTTTACTTTTGATGAAAGATTAAAAATTGCCAAGCAACTAGAAAAATGGGGAGTAGATGTACTAGAAGCAGGTTTTCCTGCTTCTAGTACTGGTAGCTTTAAATCAGTAGAAGCTATAGCTAAAACTTTGACTACAACAGCAGTGTGTGGTTTAGCTAGATGTAAAAAATCTGATATTGATGCTGTATATGAAGCCACTAAAGAAGCTGTAAAACCTCAAGTACATGTATTCATTGCAACCTCCCCTATTCATTTAGAACATAAATTAAAAATGACTCAAGATGAAGTTTTAACATCAATAAAAGAACACGTTTCTTATGCAAAACAATTTTTTGAAGTCGTACAATTCTCTCCAGAGGATGCAACAAGAACTGAAATTCCATTTTTAATTGAATGTGTTCAAACTGCGATTAACGCAGGAGCCACAATTATCAACATCCCTGATACAGTTGGATTTAGTTATCCTACAGAGTATGGCGAAATTTTTAAACAATTAACACAGGCCGTTAAGTCAAATTCTAAAATTATCTTTAGTGCACATTGTCATGATGATCTCGGAATGGCAGTTGCTAATAGTTTAGCAGCTATTGAAGGTGGAGCTAGACGTATTGAAGGTACCGTGAACGGTATTGGTGAAAGAGCAGGAAATGCCTCACTTGAAGAAGTCGCTTTGGCTTTATATGTAAGGAAGGACCACTATGGTCTTGAATCTCAAATTAACCTTGAAGAAACTAAGAAAACATCTGACTTAATTTCAAGATATGCTGGTATCCGTGTACCTAGAAATAAAGCTATAGTCGGTCAAAATGCATTTAGTCATGAATCCGGAATTCACCAAGACGGTGTCCTTAAACATCGTGAAACCTATGAAATCATGACACCTCAACTTGTAGGTGTGAATACAACAGAATTGCCACTAGGTAAATTGTCTGGTAAACATGCATTTGCCGAAAAGCTTAAAGCTCTGGGATATGAAATTAAATTGGAAGATCAAGTTACATTATTTAAACAATTTAAAGAAATTGCCGATAAGAAAAAAAATGTATCCGATAGAGATATTCATGCGATTATACATGGCTCCGAACATGAACACAATGCTATTTTTCAACTTGATAACTTACAACTTCAATACGTATCTAAAGGTCTACAAAGTGCAGTAGTAGTTATAAAGGAAAGAAACGGACAAGTTAAACAAGATTCAAGTATTGGAACGGGTTCAATTGTTGCAATTTATAATGCTGTTGACCGAATTTTCAAGAAAGACGCAGAATTAATTGATTATCGTATTGATTCTGTAACAGAAGGTACTGATGCTCAAGCAGAAGTACATGTACGAATCATTATTAATCATATTGAAGTGACAGGCATAGGTATAGACCACGATATATTAAAAGCTTCATGTAAAGCATATATCGATGCTCATGCTAAATATATTTCAGAATATGAGTTGAAAGAAGGTATACGTACATGAGTTATAAAATAGTTGCCTTACCTGGAGATGGTATAGGACCAGAGATTCTATCTGGTACATTAGAACTTTTAAAATTAATAAGTGAAAAATATCATTTTGAATACCATTTGGAAAGTCATCATTTTGGAGGTGTTTCAATAGATTATTATGGTACACCTTTAACTAACGAAACATTACAATCATGTAAAAATGCAGATGCTATTTTATTAGGCGCGATTGGAGGGCCTAAATGGACAGACCCAAATAATCGTCCAGAACACGGTTTGTTAAAACTGAGGAAATCCTTAAATTTATTTGCTAATATTCGACCTACATTTGTAACTAAAGGGGCTAGTCATCTTTCACCACTAAAACAAGATATTGTAGAAGGCACAGATTTAGTTATAGTAAGAGAATTAACGAGCGGGATTTATTTTGGTGAACCAAGCTATGTTAAAAAAACCGAAGCTTTAGACTCATTAAAATATTCAAGTCAAGAAATTGAACGTATTGTGAGAATCGCTTTTAATCTTGCAAATCGTAGACGTAAAAAATTAACTTCTGTTGATAAGGAAAACGTTCTATCCTCTAGTAAGTTATGGCGACAAATAGTAAACGATGTAAAAAAGGATTATCCAGAAGTAGAAGTTAATCATATGCTAGTTGATGCTTGTAGCATGCATCTGATCACTCAACCTACGCAATTTGATGTGATTGTAACAGAGAATCTTTTCGGAGATATTTTAAGTGATGAAGCATCTGTTATACCAGGGTCTCTAGGTCTTTCTCCATCAGCTAGTTTTGGTCAAACAGGTACACGTCTTTATGAACCAATTCATGGTTCAGCACCAGATATAGCTAATGAAGATAAAGCGAATCCATTTGGTATGGTTCTATCTTTAGCACTTTGCTTAAGAGAAAGTTTAAATCAAAATGATGCTGCTAACGAACTTGAGTCAATTGTTTACTCGTTTATTCAATCTAATAAGACAACTGCAGATTTAGGTGGACAATATCGAACTTCAAAAATTTTTAAATTGCTTAAAGAAAAATATCTATAAGAGGAGGAGAAAATTATGGGTCAAACACTGTTTGATAAAGTATGGAAAAAACATGTGCTTCATGGAAAAGAAGGTGAACCACAATTATTATACATTGATTTACATCTCATTCATGAAGTCACTTCTCCTCAAGCGTTTGAAGGACTTAGAATACAAAATCGTAAACTCAGAAGACCTGATCTAACCTTTGCAACTTTAGATCATAACGTTCCCACAATTGATATTTTTAATATAAAAGATGAAATTGCTAATAAACAAATTACAACTTTACAACAAAATGCTAAGGACTTTGGTGTACATATTTTTGATATGGGTTCTGACGAACAAGGTATTGTGCATATGGTTGGACCAGAAACTGGATTAACTCAACCAGGAAAAACTATTGTATGTGGAGATTCACATACTGCTACACATGGCGCATTTGGTGCTATCGCATTTGGGATAGGAACAAGCGAGGTTGAACATGTATTTGCCACACAAACATTATGGCAAACAAAACCTAAAAATTTGAAAATTAATATAAATGGTTCTTTACCAGCTGGAGTTTATGCTAAAGACATTATTTTATATTTAATCAATCAATATGGTGTAGATTTCGGTACTGGTTATGCTCTTGAATTTACAGGAGAAACTATAAAAAATTTATCCATGGAAGCACGTATGACGATTTGTAATATGGCTATTGAAGCAGGAGCAAAGTATGGTTTAATGCAACCTGATGAAACAACCTTTAATTACGTAAAAGGTCGTCCTTATGCTACTGATTTTGATAGTTCTATGGCGTGGTGGAAAGAACTTTATTCTGATGATGATGCCTATTTTGATAAAGTTATTGAACTTGATGTAACAAATTTAGAACCTCAAGTAACTTGGGGAACTAACCCAGAAATGGGAGTTAGTTTTAGTAATCCATTCCCAGAAATTAAAAATGCAAATGACCAACGTGCTTATGACTATATGGGACTTCACCCAGGTCAAAAAGCCGAAGATATAAAATTAGGTTATGTTTTTTTAGGTTCATGCACGAATGCAAGATTATCTGATCTTATTGAAGCAAGTCATATTATTAAAGGACAACAAGTTCATCCAAATATTACTGCTATTGTGGTTCCGGGTTCAAGAACTGTTAAGAAGGAAGCTGAAGCTCTGGGACTAGATAAATTATTTAAAGATGCTGGATTTGAGTGGCGTGAACCAGGATGTTCTATGTGCTTAGGTATGAATCCAGATCAAGTTCCTGAAGGAGTACATTGTGCATCCACGAGTAATCGCAATTTTGAAGGAAGACAAGGCAAAGGCGCTCGTACACATTTGGTATCCCCTGTTATGGCTGCTGCTGCTGCGATTAATGGTAAATTCATTGATGTTAGAAAGGTGGTAGTATAATTGGAAATCAAACCAATCACTATATATACCGGAAAAACTGTCCCCCTTTTTTATGACAATATAGATACTGACCAAATCATTCCCAAAGTGCATCTTAAGCGGGTCTCTAAATCAGGCTTTGGACCTTTTGCTTTTGATGAATGGCGTTACTTACCTGATGGTAGTGATAATCCTGATTTTAATCCTAATAAACCAAAATATCATGGTGCGTCAATTCTAATTACTGGAGATAACTTTGGTTGTGGTTCTAGCCGTGAGCATGCAGCGTGGGCCTTAAAAGATTATGGTTTTAACATTATTATTGCAGGAAGTTTTAGTGACATCTTTTACATGAATTGTACTAAAAACGCAATGTTACCTATATGTTTAAATCAGAAAGAAAGAGAACATTTAGCTCAATTTGATGAAATAACTGTTGATTTATCTAATCAAACAGTGTCTACGGTGTCTCAGTCTTTTCATTTTGATATAGATGAAACCTGGAAAAATAAATTAATCCATGGCTTAGACGATATTGCTATTACTTTACAATTTGAAAATTTAATAGAAAAATACGAAAAAACTTTTTAAAGGTGTGAATGACAGTGACAGTAAGAACTAAAGTTTCGACAAAAGATATAGATGAAGCATATTTACGTCTAAAAAATATAGTAAAAGAAACTCCCTTACAATTCGACCATTACTTATCTCAAAAATATAATTGTAATGTTTATTTAAAAAGAGAAGATTTACAGTGGGTACGATCCTTTAAATTAAGAGGAGCTTATAATGCTATTTCAGTATTATCCAATGAAGAAAAAAATAAAGGTATTACTTGCGCAAGTGCTGGAAATCATGCTCAAGGTGTTGCTTATACTGCCAAAAAACTCAATTTAAAAGCTGTTATTTTCATGCCAGTAACTACACCACGACAAAAAATCAATCAAGTCAAATTCTTCGGGGATAGTAACGTAGAAATAGTATTAATTGGCGATACATTTGATCACTGCTTAGCACAAGCTTTAAACTATACGAAGCAACATAAAATGAATTTTATTGACCCATTTAATAATGTATATACTATTGCAGGACAAGGCACTTTAGCTAAGGAAATATTAAATCAAGCTGAAAAAGAGGATAAAACATTTGATTATGTATTTGCTGCTATAGGTGGTGGCGGTCTTATTTCAGGAGTGAGCACATATTTTAAAGCACATTCCCCCCATACTAAAATTATTGGTGTTGAACCAACCGGTGCCAGTAGTATGTATCAATCAGTCGTTATCAACCATAGTATAGTTACTTTAGAAAATATTGATAAGTTTGTTGATGGAGCTTCAGTAGCAAGAGTTGGTGATATTACCTTTGATATTGCGAAAGATAAAGTGGATGATTATGTTCAAGTTGACGAAGGAGCTGTTTGCTCCACAATTCTGGATATGTACTCTAAACAAGCGATTGTTGCTGAACCAGCTGGTGCTTTAAGTGTAAGTGCCTTAGAACAATATAAAAAGCAGATTGAAAATAAAACTATTGTATGCATAGTAAGTGGAGGCAACAATGATATTAATCGAATGAAAGAAATTGAGGAGCGTTCCCTTCTATTTGAAGAAATGAAACATTACTTTATTTTAAATTTCCCACAAAGACCTGGTGCTTTAAGAGAATTTGTCAATGATGTCCTCGGACCTCAAGACGATATTACAAAATTTGAATATTTAAAGAAAACATCACAAAACACTGGAACTGTTATTATAGGTATACAGCTGAAACATCATGATGATCTCATTCAGTTAAAAGATCGCGTATGTCAATTTGATCCTTCTAATATTTATATCAATGAAAATAAAATGTTATATTCATTACTTATTTAAGTTAATTTTATAACCAAATCCGAAGACGACGAATATATTATTAATTCGTCGTCTTCATTTTAGTATCTTATTTTAGAATGTCAGTTTGTTCCCTCGGCTAAGAAACTTTCTTCACTTGAGATAAGCGCTCGCCCTCTTGTGTTTCATTTTCGTCTCTTGTTGAACCTTGTAGCTCGACTAATTTCATTACTCTCGCTCCCAAATTCATAAGTTACAAGCGCTTTCTATTCCTCGATATGTTTACTTTTTCATATCAAACACTTTCTTTTTTAAAACTAATTTTGTATAAAAAAAGAGACCTTTCGGTCTCGAT